>JAQYWA010000003.1 GCA_030145265.1 Desulfuromonas sp.
CAGGGCATGCTGCGGATCTTCACGGCCAGGCAAGACGATGGCAACCCGACCGGATGGGAGCGTGGCGTTGTCAAACCTGGCAAACTGATCGGCTACTTCATTTCAATCATCCTGCCTGGCCTGCACTACCAGCAAACCATGATGGCCATCAACGACATCATGTACCTGGACCCCGAGCATCGAGGCGGGACAGTCGGTTACCGGCTGATCAAGCTGGCCACCGAGGACCTGAAAAACCTTGGCGCTGACATCTTGACGATTCACATGAAAACTGACTACCCTTTCCGGTCACTGCTGAAGAAGCTGGATTTCCACCTAACTGAAGAAAACTGGGAGAAGGTATTGTAATGGCTGGACATGGTAACGAATTCAAAGAAGGGTCTGCTGGCAATACTGACAAACAGGGCGGCGGCCATGGCGAGAACAAGGGCGCCGCGAACAAACGGAGCCTGCAGCACGGCAACGGCAAGGGATCGTGGAACGACACTGATAACGACCAGTCAGGTGATGGCCACGGTGGCCCTGTTCGCAAACTGAGATAACCTCATGCCCTATGTTGACAGTATGGAGCACGCCAAGCAGCGGAAGAAAACCGCGACCGCCGCGAAGATCGCCAGGGAAGAGCGACTAAAAAAAGATCAGGAGATCATGCGGAAGACTGATGTCGGTCGCAAGAAACCACCGAAGCGCAAAACCTACGCAGCCGGCAGCAACGTCTTGGATCGAGAGAACAAAGGCAAATCACTCAGCTACGAAGATGCACTCAAGCAAGGCACTCGCGCCGACGACCCCCGCAACTGGGAGTTCTTTTACGAGGGCGCCAAAATGATGGCCCCTCGGGGGGTTAGTAAAGGTGATCGAGAGAACAATAGCAGTAAGCGCATTGACATAAACCGAGTGGCCGCTGAGAGCAAGGCCAGGAGAACTGGCAAGGACGTCTACGCTGTGAAGAAGATTGAGTGGGAGACAGAGCAGCTCAAGGGCAAAACCAAGCAAGCTACCGCTGACCGCAAGGCGACAACCGGCAGCCGTTCTGGGTCAACCAGTGTAGCCAAGGGTGTCGCAGCCCAGAAGCAATTATCGAATCGCAGGAGAGGCCAGGTCGCTGGCGCCTTCGATGCCACAACCAAGAAACGTGGAGCAATAGCATAATGGCAGGCACAGCAGTCATGGCGGCAGTGTCGATGTACACCGCCAACCGAAGCCAGAACGAGGCGAAGAAGGCACGAAAGGCTGCCGAGAAGGATGCCGAGGAAGCCAGGGCCGATGCCCTGAAGAGCGAGCAGGAGGCCAAGCAGCAGCAGGAAGAAGAAGCGCGCAAGCTGGCCGAGTCAACCCCGACCGGATCCATGTCCACGACTTCGAGGATCGCAGCTCAGAAAGCAATCGCGATGCGCCGTGCTGGCACTGGTCGATCTGGTACCGTCCTCGACAAATCTTCAGCCTTGGGTTAAGCCATGCCGATGTCACCTGGTATGCTCCGCAAGTTCTCTCGAGATCGATTCGAGAAACAGTATCCTGTACTCAGTCTATGGCAGGAGCTGGCCGAAAACTTCTACCCTGAGCGCAACGATTTTCTCCGCACTCACTACATCGGCGAAGAGCTGAGTGATTCCCTGGCTACGTCTGTGCCGCTCCTGATTCGTCGTGAGCTGGCCAACAGCCTGGAAGCCATGCTGCGTGACGGTGATTGGTTCTCGATCGGCATCGAAGGCGAGGCTGACCACGAGGGCAAGATGTGGCTCGAGTGGGCAACCAAGCGCCTGATGATGCTGATGAACCAGCGCAACGCGAACTTCCGCAGAGCCACCAAGGAAATGGACAATGACTATGTCACCTTTGGAAATGGCGTGATGTCGATCGAATTGAATCGCAGCGCGAGTGGCCTGCTGTTCCGCACTTGGCACATGAAGGATTGCGCCTGGTGGGATGATGAGAATGGTCAGGTCGATGGCCTGGTCCGCAAGGAGGATCTCGCGCTGTACAAGATGGCTCAGTACTACGGCGAGGCCAATATGCCGGAGGAGCATATCAAGATGCTGCGGGACAAGCCGTTCCACGAGGTTCCGGTCCACCACTTCGACATCACTAGCCGGATGTACGACGCCCCGCAGTACAACAACTTTCCTCGAGTCCAATGCACCTTGGATGTACAGACCGAGACCATCCTCGAGATCGGTGGTAGCCAGCACCCGCGTTACATCGTTCCCAGGTTCCAGACCATTGCCTGCAGCCCCTACGCTTACTCGCCTGCGACAGTGGTCGGGCTTCCGGATGCACGGACGCTGCAGGCAATGACCCATACACTGCTCGAGGCCGGCGAACGTCATGCCAGGCCACCGATCATTGCCACAGAGAACGTCATCCGAGGTGATGCGAATCTCTATCCTGATGGCATCACGTTTGTCAGTGAAGATTACGACGAACGCCTGGGCGCCAGCTTGCGGCCACTGGTCCAGGACAGCAAAGGATTCCCGCTTGGCCTGGAGATGAAGGACGGCATCGTTGAGATCCTGCAGTCAGCCTTCTACGTCAACAAGATCAACATGCCTGACATCGGTCGCGAGATGACAGCCTACGAAGTCAGTGAGCGCATGAAGCAATTCAGACGCGAGAACCTGCCGCTGTTCGCACCGATCGAGCACGAGTACTCAGGCCGCATGTGTGAGCTGGCCTTCGAGACCGCATTGAAGAACGGCTTCCTGGGATCTCCGCAAGACATCCCGAAGTCACTGCTCGGCCAGGACATCAGGTTCAAGTTCGAGTCTCCATTGTCCGAAGCCGATGAAGAGAAGAAGGTTACCCAGTTTCAGCAGGTCGCCACGCTACTCGAGCAGGCAGCACAGGCAGATCCCGCCGTCATCAACCATGTCGACTTTGGTGTATCGCTTCGCGATGCGATCCAGGGATCCGGAGCACCAGAGAAGTGGCTGCGTAGCTTGGACGATGTCAAAGCACTCAGCGATCAACAGCGCGCCGATGCCGCCAAGGCTGCTGCAGACGAGGCCCAGGCTGCAGGCCAGGCAGCGTAATGGCGAAGAAGCAAGGCAAGAAACGCCCCCAGCCAGGTAAGCGCCCAGGTTACTAATGCCGCACCGGAGAGTGCAGATCCATGAATAAAAAAAAGACAGATGTCTTCCATGTCCCAGCATTGGAACGACATGAACTCATCGCACTACAGATGTGCTTCGATGAGAAAGAGAACGCAAACCCTGAACAGCAAGCGATTGCGATCAAGACGATCATTGGTAAGATCTGCATGTACGATGTTCAGTGCTATCAGATAGGTTCATTTGACGAGACCGCATTCCTGAATGGGCGGGTGTTCATCGGCAAGGAGATCCTACGACAATGTCGGCAATCGATCGGCACCCTTGATCAACAAGAAAAGGAGAAAACCCAGTGAAATTCATGAATGATAGATGGTCCAGTGCTTTTGTTTATAGAGCGCCTGCCGGCGATGAAGGAGGCGGCGAAGGAGGTGGCGGTGGTGATGGCGATGGTGATGGCGGCGGCGGTGATGGTGGCGGCGGCGATGGCGGCGGCGATGGTGGTGGTGACGGTGATGGTGGTGACGGCGGTGGTGACGGCGGCGGTGGAGCTGGTGATACTTGGCGCACAGCGTTAGCCGGCAACAACGAAGACTGGGGTAAGCGCCTCGAGCGTTACACCGACCAGGAGAAGTTCCTCGAGTCTGCCTTCCAGGCGCACGACAAGATCCGAGCCGGCGAAGTATCGACAGGCCTGCCCGAGAATGCGACCGACGAGCAGATAGCCGCTTACCGTGAAGCCAACGGGGTCCCTGAGTCACCCGACAAGTACGAGTGGACAGCTGATCGTGAGCTGTCCGAGGTAGATCTCGAGATGCTAGGTCCCGTAGCTGCGTATGCCCACGAGCACAATCTCAGCAATGAGGTGCTTAACGGATTGATGACAACCTACATGGCCGAGACCGACAAGGTGGTCGAGCAGATGCACACCCAGGACAACTTGGACGCCCAAGAGTTCACCAAGATCGCGAAGGAGAACTGGGGGCCTGAGTATCAGATCAACATGAACCGCGCCAACAACCAGGTCAACTTGCTACCTGAATCGGTTCGAGATTCATTCAAGCAGGCGCGTATGCCTGATGGCCGCGGGATGATGAACAGCCCTGAAATCATGAACTGGTTGGTCGGCATCGATCGCCAAGTCACTCCGATGGATCCGATCAAGGGTGGCGCCGAGGCTACGCTCAACGATGCGCGCAAGGTCGTCGAGGCATCCAAGGAGCGCATGCGTGATGACTCGGTTGGCTGGCACAAGGACAAGGCCGGTCAGCAAGCGTACATGCAGGCCCAGTCGATGATAGATAAGTTCGAGGGTTCGCAGTAAGATGGTCGAACCCTGGTAGCCGCAAGCGGCCAGGTATCTCAGGTAGAGATGAAACCCCGCTCCAGTATCTTGCGCGATCATCTGGATAGCGGGGTTTTTTTCTTCTGGCTCCCCTCTTGCATAATTCTGGCACCATGATCTACCATTGATCTCGACGCTGAAGTTAGACCCTTGACCTCAATGAGTCGGCCCCGAACACCACGGCCTCCCCGACAGACCTGACAGTAAAGCCTCCTCGAACATGACGCGGTTAACTTGACAATTAACTGACAATAGGAGCATTCAATATGGCTGATACAGCCTTCCAAGAAATGTTTCGCCAGGAAGTCGTCATGGGTTTTGAGAAGGGCCAGAGCCTTTCTCGTCGGACCACCACTGTAGAAACTGAGATCAACGGTAACGAAGCTACGTTCCTGGTCGCAGACTCAGGCGGTGCCACCGCAACAACTCGTGGCGTGAATGGTGACATTCCAACTCGCCCCGATAACCTCAACCAGTTCACCGCGTTACTCCAAGAGTGGCACGATGTTCCGGAACGCACCAGATTTAACATCTATGCGTCCCAAGGGGATGGTCGTCGGATCATGCAAGAAACCTCGATGAAGGTTATCAATCGAAAGATCGATGACGACATCTACACTGAGCTTACGACAGCTTCAACCGCCTGGGGCGCAGCAGCCGCTGCAACTATCGCCCTGGTGTCAACTGCCCGTACTATCCTTGCGAATAACTTCGCTCTGGATGAGGAGCCGTTTGCCATCGTGACTCCAGCATTCGTCGGTCAACTAATGGGCTTCCAGCAGTTCACTTCTAGCGACTTCGTAAACATGAAAGGCTTCGAGAATGTAAGTAAATCTCGTGCCTTCAACTGGTACGGCGTCAACTGGATCGTGGATGCAGGCCTGCCAGGTACCGGTTCAGCTTCGGCGACATGTTTCATGCACAGCAAGGCAGCAATCGGGCATGCTTGTGACATCGATAACATCAAAACCGAAGTCGGTTACGACCGCAAGAACGATAAGTCGTGGGCGCGCTGCTCTACCTTCATGGGTAGTAAGCTGCTGCAGGACATCGGAGTAGTCAAGATGCTCCATGATGACACCGCTGCCTTCCCCGTTAACACAACCTAAAGGAGGTGATCCATGGCTTACGTCACAACTAATCCACCGCGTCTTATTTCTCAATCCGTTGGGGAAAATGGTGGAGCACTTTGGATGTACGTTTCGGCAGATGCTGCTGTAACCGTCCTCGGCGCTGGCTACATCACGAACGGTGATGATCTCGGAATGAAGGTCAACGATGTGGTTATCATCGCTGACTCTGCTACTCCGTTATCGAGTACTGCTATCGTGGATGCTGTCGCTGCTGGCGGTGCTGCAGAACTGACTTAACTGCAGTACACTGTACTGGGGATCGACCCTTCTCTCCGGAGGGGTCGATCATTTGGCCAGTTGATCGCTGGCCCTTTTTACATGGGAGACCAGTAATGACTGTATCAGCATCCACAAAAAAAGCAGCAACCAAAGCTACAAATCCTGCCAATAAACCAGCACCTGAACGGCTGCCCGTTAATCCTGTCAAACCAGGTGACGTCAAACTGATGGAGCAGATGCACAACAGCTGGGCCTTATTCCTCCCATCCCATTACAACCAGGGCCAAGTCGAGGACCAGAAGACCTGGACGTTCATGGCAACCCGTTTCAAGGACATGGATGAGGTTCGAGTCACCGCAGAAGATGGCTCCTGGATAGCGAAGGCAATCATACGCCGCACGGTCTCGATGGAGATCAACGTACAGGTCTATGACTGGATCGAGCTATCGGCGCCGATGATCGCGAAAGAAATCGAGATCGGTGAAGACTATGTTATTCGACACTTCGGCGCAGTGCGCAAGTTCGCAGTCTGCAACAAGGCTAATGGCACCGTAGTGAAAGAGGGTTTCAACACCCAGGTACAAGCGATCAAGTACGTGACTGATCACATTCAGCAGAGTACTGCAGTCGCATAATTGTGAGGTAAGACATGGCCGTAGCAACGAAGCTGTCGCTCTACAATGGGGCGCTGCAATTACTCGGTGAAAGACGACTGCTAACGGACACTGACGATGTCTCCACCCGTTATGACCTGGATGCGCTGTACGACACCAACGCGGTAGATTACTGCCTGGAGATCGTCAAGCCCAGGTATGCCACCTTATTGACCCAGCTGACCGGCGCACCGCCTGCCGGCGACAGTGGCTACGACTTTGAGGCTCCGCTGCCGGTAGACTTTGTTGCTCTCTTCACTGAGATCGATGGTACACCAGCCGTCTACCAGGATGCGCGTGAAGAGTCACCCATCACCCGAATCATTCGACAGGGCACCGACCTGCTGTCTGATTTCGAGTTTCCGTACATCCGCTACCTGATCGCGCACTCGGATCCTCAGCTGGCCAATATGCCATCCTCGTTTGCGTTGGTGGTCTCGGCCTACATGGCCAGGGAGCTGGCTTGGAAGTACGATCCCGATGCCGAGGAGATGATCCAGACGAAACTGGAGCAGCGCATCGAGGTATCCAAGGCTGTCGAGGCAGGCAACCAACCACAGACTCGAGGCTTCGCGCCAGACGTCCTGACCGACACGCTGCGAGCCATCTACAACGACTGCCTGCAGATCTTGGGCAAGGACCCGATCGTCAGCAACACCGACGACAGCGTGGAGAAGAACCGGATCTCGATCGCGCTCGATAACGGCCTGGTCGGCTCGGTCCTCGAGGACACATCTTGGAACTTCGGGCTGCAATCTGATCAGCTGTTCTATGACCCGTCGATCGATCCACCTTGGGGCTACCAGTATGTTCAGGCACTGCCGTCAGATCTGCACCGCATGAATGGCGTCTACGTCGATGAGATGATGCGGACACCGCTGCGTGATTATGTCCAGCAGGTCGACCAGGGTACCGGCAACACACTGATCTACTCGAGTCAGCAGATCATCTACGTCGAGTACGTGAGCAAAGCCTTCCTGACTGACTACGCGAACTGGCCTGACTTCTTTAAGCGACTGGTCGCTGCACGGATGGCACTCGATGCCAACATCCCAGGCGGCAACAAGGAAGCTGCGGTCGCTCAGTATACCCAGAGGCGCCGTGAGGCCATGAGCACCAACGCCATCAATGGTGTGCCGAAGCGCCTACCCCCAGGCAGCTGGAGCCGTTCACGCATCTACTATGGGAATAGCAACAGAGATCGTCCGTAATGGCTTCAACTATTGGTAAGGGGCTATTCAACAAGTTCAACCGCGGCGAGGTGTCGAAGGACGCCTTTGCGCGCGAGGACGTCACCAGGATCGAAAACAGCTGTGAGGTGATGGAGAACTTCATGCCTGAGCGCCTGGGGCCGATGTCTTACCGCCCAGGCACCGAGTGGCTGAACGGCAACCCGAACGGCATCGCTCATTTCGTTGGCAACGAGACCGTGCTGGTTCCATTCCCGACCTCGATCGATGACCCGTGCATGTTGGTTTTCACGGTGGGCAATGGCCTGCCTGGCATCGACTTCGTTCGAGGCAACACCTACGAGTTCTTCGAGCGCGTAGCAGTGAACTCAACCATCACTGATGGCGACTTTAATGGCGTGTTCGTGACAGCTGGAAATGCCGACATCGGTCTGGGCTGGGCTGACGTCAGTGTGGGTAGCTCAGTCGCATCACAAGCTGCTGGCCGAGCTACCTTGACTGGCACTGGCAATGATGAAGCCAAGATCTACCAGACTACCGCGACGACTGATGCGAATACCCCGCACGGCTTCTTCTTTGTTGTCGACAAGGGCCAGGTGCTTTGCCAGATTGGTACAGGCGGCGTTGACTCTGCGGATCTGTTCGAGGCCTACCTGGAGATCGGTTACCACCATATTGAGGTCGAGTCCAACGCCAGCGATGATATCACCGTCACCCTGTCGAACGCGAACCTCCGTGCCGGCAGGTTGCTCGATGCTGCCATCCAGGGTAACAGCACTCTCAGCACCCAGCTCGAGAGCGCACTGCGGACCTCGATTCTGAACAACACCGCCAACGACTACCAGATCCTGCGGTCCCTGCGCTGGGCGCAGTCAGCCGACATCATGTACTTCTGCGGTGGCCGTGATATTGATCAGTCATTCGGAGGGTGGCTACCCTTCGAGGTTCGCCGGCATAATCCGACGAGCTTCTCGGTCCAGCGTTTTGTCAATGTCTTCGGGCCTTACGAGGGTATTAATATCACGAACATCACGATGGAACCCCAGGGCGCCATCGATGGCAATATGATAGTCGCGCCCTCGAGGCCGTACTTCGAGACATCATCACCTGGCTATGGCTTCGGCAACAACGACTATGGCTTTGGCACTTTGATCAAGATCGCGGTCAATGGCCAGATCCAGAGCGTGAGCGGTATCGGTGTCAACACTGCCACCCAGGGTGTATTCGTTTTTGGTACTGGCGATGCCAGGCAATTTGAGATCAGCATCACCCAGACTGGTAACTATAGTGAGATCCAGCTGCAGAAATCATTCGACGAGATTACCTGGCAGGCCGTGCCTGGCGAAACCTACACCACTGGCTTTGACATCCTCAAGAATTTCAATGATGGCCTCGATGGGGCCGAGATCTTCTATCGCCTCGAACTGACCATACCTGGTACTGTTGCGACACTCACCATGCAGATCGATTACGCCTACGGAACACTCGAGTCCCAGGGGCGCATCGTTGAGAACGACAGCAACACCCTGGTCCAAGTCGAGTGGTACGTGCCGTTCAATGGCCCGATTAGTGTCGAGTACCCTGACTGGTTCATCGGATCCTGGGGCGGCAAGCGTGGTATGCCCACGGCCTGCGCGTTCCATGAAGGGCGTCTGTGGTTCGCTGGTGGAAATCGCATCTGGGGATCCGAGTCGGACTTCTATGAATCGTTCGATCGCCTGGTCGAGGGCGCAAGCGCGTCGATCGCCAAGACGGTTGGCTTCGGTGCTGCCGAGCGGATCCATTGGTTGGCACCATCTGCCAGGCTCGTTGCCGGTACCGCGATCGCTGAGATCGATATTCGCTCGAGCACCTTCGGCGAAGTGCTCACGCCAGAGAACACTAACCTGAAGGCCGGCTCCGATATGGGTGTGGCCGATGTGGTTCCGATCGTACTCGACAACGAGATCCTGTTCGTACAGCGCGGTGGCCGTAAACTGATTGGCATCGACTTCAGTCTGAACAACGAGAAGCATGCGGTCGAAGACTTCAACATGCTGAACGCGGATGTGCTGCGCCAGGGTGATGGCGTGGTGCAGATTGTATTTGCCAGGAACCCCGAGACTCGTGTCTATATCGTCATGAACGATGGCACGATGCGAGTTCTGCTTCGCGACATCGTTGAGGGAATCCTGGGCTGGTCGCGCATCACCATCCGTGGCGCCAGTGGCGCTGCCGAGGTCGTGGTGTCTGCAGCCGTGCTGCCGAGCGAGGACGAGGACGAGGTCTGGATTACGACTCAGAGCCAAAAGATCTTGAGGTTCGCACCATTCAGCCTGGCCGAGGGTGCCAGTGACTCCAGGCACTATGACTCATTTGAGTACATCGCATCACCTGGCAGCACGACTGTGCCAGTGACTCAGCTGACCGGTACTATCGCTGCCTGGGTGGATGGCGTCGATGCTGGTGACTTCCTGGTAGCTGGTAACCAGATCACTGGCGTGACCGGCGCTGACACTGCCGCTAATGTGACGATCGGCTACCGATTCGATGCGACTTACCTGTCCAATAAGCTGACCGACTTCGCGGGGATCTCCGTGGTTGCGCAGCGCAAGCGGATTATCAACACCGGCCTGCTGATGCGCAACTATGTGACCGGCACTGTCGAGGTCGGATATGACCTGAGCAACCTGGAACCGATGCCGACTATTGAGGATGGCAAGGCTGTGGTCGCTGGCACCGAAGAGTATGATCACTTTCCGTTCCCGTACAACGGCACCAGCGAGACCGATCCCAGGATCGCGATCAAGGCCACCGGACCAGTCAAGATGCTGGCATACGTGTACGATGTGAAAGACACCGCGTCGAAGACGCCAACGAAGCAGGGGCAATGACATGAGCTGGGGCGCAGTACTAATGAACGTCACCCAGAGTTATCTGGAGATGGACCAGGCTTATAACCAGTCGAAGATCATCGATGCCGAGAGCAAACTCAACCAGACTCTGGCCGGCATCGAAGCCAGGCAGATCGAACGCTCGGCCATCTCGGTAGAGAACCAAGGTGTCCGTGCCGCGATGATCGAGCAGCAGAAGACCAGGGCAGTTTCATCTGACGCTGTCGCGGCCATGGCTGCTGGTGGTGGTGGCGTGGATCCCGAGATGCTGGCCAGAATCAAGCAGCAAGGCGATTACAATTCCATGTCGGCCATCTTCGATGCCAGGACCAGAGCGGCTGACATGCGCTTCGATGCCAACATGGTCCGCATCAGCTCCAGGATGGATGCAGGATCCGCATCACGCTACGGTTCGTCACTGAAGCGCGAGGCAACGACCGGCGCCATCTTCAACTCGATGGACTTGTTCGCCTCGGCCTACAAACCCAAATCAACATCATCGAAACCAAAGTCTTACGCGACTAACGCGAGCGGCAGCCGAATCACCCATGGGGGTAAACAACAATAATGGCCAGAATCCCATCAGCGGAGGACCTGGGCCAACGTAGCCCCAGCGTAGTCTCGCAACCCAAACGCGGTCAGCGTATAAGTATGGGCACTGACCTGAAGGCAGTCGAGACCACTGCCGCCCAGAAGGGTATCGCGGCAGAGGGTGAGCGCATCAGCAACGAAGAGCTGGCGACCGCGCAGGTTCAGTTCCAACTCGGCGCTATGGCCGAGGCGGAGAAGTACAAGAACGATTCAGACTTCGACACTATCGAGGAGCGCCACGCTGCCGGCATACAGGACCAGTTAGGCAAGGCCGCCGCCAACATCACCAGCCGCAAGATGCGCGAGATGTTCATTATTCGCGGCGAGGAAGGTGCGGCCAAAGCTAAAGCTGTGATGACCGACAAGGTCACCAAGAAAAAGAACGACCGCGAGAAGGCTCACTCAGCCACTGCGATCGATCTCTTGGTACGCCAGGGCCAGGACCTCGAGTACGGGGATCCAGGCGAGTCGGCGCTATCCATCAACCTGACGCTCGACTCCATGGTCGAGCGCAATGTCATCACTGCAGTCGAGGGCCAGAAGCTAGCCAAGCAGTCAATGCTCGACATGGCCTACGGCAGATTGAAGTCGATGGATCCAGAGCAGCAGCTCGCAGTTCTGAAAGACGAGAACGCTACCTGGGTGGAGCACGTACCACCCGATGTGCTGAAGCAGCTGAAGGATCAAGCTGAGGATCAGGACATGAACAACAAAGCCCTGCGCAAAGCATTCTCGATGCAGGCCATGTCCGAGGAAGATGGCCTGGCCCAGCTCGAGAAAGAGTTTATCGATGGCGACTTGGATGACCAGGAATACGAGAAAGCACGGCTGCGATTCCAGCGCGTGAAGAGCGATGAGGATATTCAGCAGCTGAAGGCCATTGAGGATTACATGGAAGAAGGTATGGCTGAGATCTCTTACGGCGGAACCACTATCGCGCAGCTCGAGAGTTCACCTGGCGGCATCGAGATGATGAAGAAGATGACCCAGGCCCAGCGCGACAATATGTATGCCGCTGAAGATAATGCGATGGAGCGAGCAGCCGGCAAGGGCCGCAGATATTCTGATCGCCCAACGAAGGAAAAGCTAAAGGCGTTACTGGCCACCGACCAGGTCGTCAAGGCCAGGAAGTTCTGGTCTGAGAACTCTGCGATGTTCAACGATAGTGACTTCAACTTCTATGATGCCAGGACGTCACCAACGAAGAGCACCACTCCGAAGTTCAAGCCGTTGCAGACCACGCACCAACTGATGAGCGATCTGCTGGCAGCGCATCCGGTCGAGGGACAGGAAGCCGAGAACAAACTGTGGCAGGATCTGTCCGACATGGTCACGAACTACCAGGAGGACAACCAGAGGAATCCCGACACCGAGCTGATCAACCAGTGGGTCCGCGACAAGCATGCCCAGGTCATTCTCGAGCCGCCATCCACATTCATGGGTTTCGATATCTGGGGTACTGGCGCCACCGTGCTCGAGCGCGACCTGAGCCAGGAGGAGAAGCGCATTGTCAAGCCGATCACCCATGTCTACGAGCAGGCTGGCATGACTGGCACCCAAGCCGTGCGCGAGTTCAATGCCATGACGGCGCCTGAACGCGCCGAGTTCACCAGGAGGCGCAACCGGGATCCTGGCATGGATCCGAGGGAATTCCTGGGTAAGTGGAAGCGAGGTCTCGCTAAAGCCAGGGCGGAAGGCAACGCCACGCCAGTTGTCCCGACGAAGCGCACAGGGCAAATGGGGCGCGGGCAGTAATGGCCGCCGAGTTCACCATACCGGATGAAGAGTGGGACGCACCGCTTGAGGAAGGAGATCAGTTCCAGCTCCCCGCCAGCCCTGCCTGGGCGAATCTGAATGCAGCCAGCCAAGGAGATCCTGACACCTACGCCAAGGACCTCGAGCTGTCGAAGCGTACCGGCGTACCGATCAATGCGGTCAAAGAGAACCGCGACCAGATCAAGAAGAGCGATGCCACTGCGCTGATCAGCGAGGAAGAGTGGAACAAGCCGCTCACCGAGTCTGATAATCCTGGGGTCGCCAAGTACCTCGAGGATCCAGAAGCCGCACAAGTCTCCTTTGATGACATCAGTATCCTGACCGGCCTGGAGAACGAAGCTAGGCGCAGCTGGTATGAGGTCGACAGCCGCATCACTCAGGGACTAGGTGACAGCATGATGATCGGTATGGGCAAGACCGCTGACGAGGCCGCGATCCTGATGCTCAACGACATGAAGCGCAAGGGCTTCCAGTCTTGGAAGGACATCGCTTTTGGCACAATACCTGGGATCTTGCAGAAAACCCGTGACTCGATCTGGATGGCCATGGAAGGTGAAGAAGCGACCGATGCCTGGAACGCCGAGCTAGACCGCAAGATCGAAAAGTACAAGCAAAACCTGGAGTTTGCTGAGAGCGAGATCGGCAGGCTGACACCACAAAATCTGTCAGTGATGGAAGAAGGTGTCCGCTCGGGGATCCAGATGGGCGCCGACATGGCACCTGGCCTTGCGATCTCAGTGGCCACCAGGGGTAAACTCAACCCGACACTCCACTACCTGACTGGCAAGACCTACTTGTCGAGCTACGGATCCGCGATCATCGCCGGCAAGGATAACGACACGGCCATGCAGTACGCGACCATCGATGCCGCGCTCGAGTGGGCAACCGAGAAGCTGCCGACCCAGCGCCTGGAGAAACTCTTCGGCGAAGCTGCTGGTGGATCCGGTATCAAATCATCAATCAAGAAATGGCTGCTGCAGGAAGGCGCCACCGAGCAGCTTGCTACGGCCACCCAGACCATCAACGCCTACGCGCACGATCTGGATGAAGAGCTGGCCGCAGCCAAGGGCTGGGAAGAGGTCATGGAGATCCAGGGCCGGCGCCAGGCTGTGACGCTGATCGGTACCATCGTCGGCGGCGGCGGTATGTCCGGTACCATCAAGACGATCGACTACATGGCCAACCGCCAACAGCGCGCCATGGGCAAGATCATCCAGAAGATGAACAAACGCCGTGGCGCTGAGTTCGAGCAAGAGCGCCTGGACAGTATGATCTACCTGGCGCAGGCCAGTAAGACGAACGAACGAGCCTCGGATATGTTCGAGGACTTTTTGAACAACGCAGCTCCGGACCAGCAGGTCTTCATGTCTGCGGAAGCTGTGGATCTGCTGAATGATCCCCCTGCCTACATCTTGGAGCAGATGGATGGATCCGGTGGTGATGTGAGCATTCCTCTAGGCACCTTCCTGAAAGACTTCGCCAAGAACGATGCAGTGCTCGAACAGATCCGTCCGTTCATCAAGACCAGTGAAAATCTGCACACCAAAAAGGAACTGGAGGATGATAACGATAGTGAATACATCAAGACGCTACTCGCAAAAGCCGCAGAGGCGACCGAGACAAAGACGGCAGCTGACGAGATCTATGACAGGGTCACGGCCCAGCTTATTGCGACAGGCCGGCAGTCGGCAGCGACATCCAGGCAGAGCGCAGAAATCATCACTGCCCAAGTCACCACTCAATACGAATATCTCAAATCGATTGGGTACAAAAAGGAGGACGGTACCGATGTCACCCTTGAGGAACTCTTCTCGGATTTCGGTCTCGAGATCGTTGGTCCCGAGGTAGACGTAGCCACCTCTGACTTCATGACCCAAGAGGCCGAGGAGGATGTGCCGTTGTTGGCCAAGGGGATCTCTTTGCTGCCGACCGCTGACCAGGCGACAATCCAAGCTGCTGCGTTTCAGTCACCTGGTGGAGATGTCGGCGCGAACAAACAGCTGATGGATTTCTTTGCCAAGCAGGCTGGCTATAAAAATGCTGGGGAGTACAACGCGGCACTGAGGAGGCAGGACCAGGAGTTCGACGCGATGCTGCAGGATCCTGCGCAGCTGATGCTGCTGGCTACCTCTCCAACAATGGCCGCAGAGATGAACACTGGGCCAGCGTACAAGACGATCGCGCTGGCCATCAGCAACAACCGAGGCCTGCGGATCCTGCGCGACAAGGCCCAGGTAAAGCAGATTGAAGACGACCTGTCTGTGCTGACCGAAGCGGAATTAGTCGAGGCCATCGCTGACGAGTTCGCTCCTGGCCATGCAGGCCTGTCGCTTGTTCCGAAGGATGACCGCCTGGTCCGCGCCCAAAAGCAGGGCTATGACACCAGCGAGGTCCTGTACCACGGCACTGGCGGCGGTCGCGACTTCGATGAGTTCACCATTGGCCGCGCTGGGCTGATCTACCTTACACCTGACCAGGACTATGCAGGCGAGTACGGACAGACTGAGGGCTACTATATCCGACCTGGTAAGCAGTTCGACATGGTCAACAATCCAGAGCATCGGCAGATGGCCATCGACATGTTCAATGAGAGGGGTGGCTGGCAGATGGCGGTCGAGAATAACGGCGTCGAGCTAGAGGAAGGGCGCCAGGGTTACATGTTCGATGAGACCACGGATATGCAATGGGAGATCCTCGATGAGCCAGAGACCGATATCCTGTCTGACATCCGCGCCATGGGCTTCGAGACCTTCAGGTTCTACGAGCGTTCTGGGGTCCAAGCGGTCGCCGTCTTTGACCCATCGAGAATCCGCAGCGTCGACGCCGAGTTCAACCCAGAAGAATCTTCCAGCCCGAGGGTTCTCGCGCAACAGGATTTCGGTAACATAGCGATCACTGAGTCAGTTGTCGACGAAGCTGGCAATGTGTATACCCTGAGAGAGAGCGCCCAGGCAAAGTGGGATGAGCAGCAAGCCAGGCTGAAAGTCATCGAGCAATTAAGAGGGTGCATGTCATGAAAGTGGTTAGCAGGAAAAGGCTCCAGGAAATGGAAGAGGCTGGCGCCGAGGTTGAGTCGCACCCGAAACTGATTGAGAGTCCAGGCTTGGTAGACGCTCTGAGGAAAATGGGCGAGGCGCAGATGGAAGCGCAAAAGCACCAGAGCCAAATGCTAATCAAGTCCATCGATGCGTTGGCCAGGTCCATCAACGCGAAGCCAGTCTCGCCTGGCACAGATCTTACCGAGTTGATTACTGCGGTTCTTAGCTTGAAGCAGGAGGCGTCGACCATGCATGAGCCAGTCGATTACCTGATGACAGCAGAGCGAGATCCGCAGCGTCACCTGATTGATGTAGAAAAGGGGATCCGATTCACGGCGGTTCGCAGGACCATCAATTAATGCTCAAGCCAAGCGAAGCGACAATGGAAGAAGCGACAATGGAAAAGGAAATGCGGCAGATCCGCGAAGACATTCGGGGGATTCGAGCGGCCCTGGATCAGATCGTGCGCCTGGATGAAAAGATGATAAACCATCGGGAAGCCGAGATCCGAATGACCGCGCGCCTCGATAAGATTGATATGGTCATAGGGAGGATTCTCGATCGTCTGCAGCACATAGAGACACTCAACAAGGCCAGGTCGGGAATCTTCGCCTGGCTTTCTGGTATCCTCGCTTCCGCAGTCACTGCTGTAGTTATATTATGGATAAAGAAATAGTGATGAATGACAGGTACCGCAGCCGAAAATTTCAGCTCGCTGTATTTAGCCTGGTGTTTTCTGCACTCGGCTTGGCGATGAAGTGGATCGATGGGGGAACGTGGGTGGCAGCTATGGCACTCGTTTTGGGGCTTTATGGCGCCGCTAATGTAACGGAGAAGAGACAATGACCGAATCAACTAAAGCACTTATCAAATCAGCGGGCGCCATCGTTTTTGGTGTCATGCTGCTACTGATCGTCCTGGGCAATGAAGCGAAGGCGAGCGGATCTCGCGACACCACGACCAACACGACCAACAACTATTACCAGGACGCGGCAGCAGGCGTAACCTCGGTGACGGAAGTTTACTCAGGAATGAGCGACAGTACCTTCGACAAGGGAATGGCCATGAGTGCCGCGGGGGATACTTGCGTATTCGACTACGCTGCCGGTTGGCAGGGCTGTGTTGGTGGCGGCTGGTACGGTAGCAAGACCGCACTTAACGGCTCAATCGTGACGCGGGTTGACAACTTCGCGCTGCGCTTCAACCTGCAAACCGACACCGGCTTTGACGAGCAGGCCTTCGGTGTTGGCGGGAGCTGGCATTTCTAATGACCAAGCCTACTACTTCGCAGACTTGGGTTGGTGTCGCCATGGCGGCCCTTACCCTTGCTACCACCTACCTCGGCTACGATAAGTACGAGCAGGTTCAGGCGGCAAATAGCGAGCCTGCCACGGTCACTGTCAACGTAGAATCAATGCCTGACTCGGCTGCGGGTCTTTCACGATTTAACATTGAGTCTTTAATCAATTCTGCGATCATCGCCGAGCGCGAGCGCAACGCCAGCATCTACAAGAAATTAGAGGCCTGGGAAAGGAATTGATCACGATCATCACCAGATACGAAGACACACAAATGCCGCGTGATGTAGACCGGCAAATGTGGCGTCAGCTGAAAGGCGCGTTTGGCGTCAAGAAGTTTGTATTCGTTGAGAGTGAAGACGACATGGGTGCGGCGATCCGCGAGAGCCAAGGCAAGCGCGTCTTTCTCGAACCATCAGGCCAGCGCACGGTCAATGAGATCCCACAGGGCGATATCGTGATGGTGCTTGGTAATTCAGCCATGAACAACCTCGCTTACGCCACCCCTGAAGAAACCTACCGCATTGACTGTGTGAGCCAGCCCACGCACCTGTACGGTATTTGCGCCGCCTCGATTGCGCTGGACAGGTATCTCAATGGCAGTCACTGATAACAGAACCCAGCTACAGGACTGTGAAGCAGTTGGTGATGTCGCGGGTGACAGTACTGCTGATCCGCAATCGAATACGAGTGAGGCCGGTGTTGTTATCCAAGGCACCAACGCGCTGCAATTCCAGGTAACCAACGCGCAGGAATATCTGGCCTACGATCTGGACTCAGCGGGCAGCACCTTCAATCTCGATCTGTCCGACTCGACCGTTTACATAATGATCAAGGACAACCTGCACGATTCATTTGCTAATTTGGGTGGCCAGATCACACTTGATGACACGGCGGATGGCGTTAGCACCACGACTATCGGTTATGCAGTTGCTGGCTATGACGTTATCGGCCTGCCGTATGAGAAGAAGTACAGCGCCATGAAGCTGGATGTTTCGGTGGTGGTGGCCTCGCCAGGAACGAGCGGCGTCGATTTCTTCCAGCACAACGGCACCGAGGCCAACCTCGACCAGACAATCATCAAGCAGGTTGGCTATGGCTCGATCCACCTGATCAAGGGCCAGGGCACAATCCCGAACACCTTCTTCGATGGTATTTATTATATCGCCAACGACAGCTACGCGGCCTCGATCACTGGCGGCACGGTCGGCACACCAGAGACTATGGCTGATGTGGTCGGCGACGATATTGCAGTCGGTGCCGGCATGTTCTCAAACCCGAAAGGGACCGAGTACGACATTTTTGCGCCGACCGAATGGGGTGACAGTGGTACCGCAGACAGTTACTTCGAGGGAACGGACGAGCAGTGGTACTACCTGGGTGACAACGGTGGTGGCCACGCAGTAGGAGCGACTCACTTCCCGATGCGGCTGGTGGGTAATGCGACTGGCACCAATAGCTTTGTTCAGACCCGCGTAACGAATATCAATGTCGGCACTCGGGCGCAGTTTGATATGTCAGATGCCAACTTCGACATCCTTGAGCTTGAGCAGACTACCTGGATAAATTTCGGCCTAATCACATTCCCAACCGTGGATGCAAGCAAGTTTTGCAACAACACCACGTTCATCAACTGCGACCAGATGATTACGTCTACTATAGACATGGACGGTAATACTTGGAGCGGGACCACCAATGCCAACGGCGCGATCCTGCTAGATACGACCGGCGATTCTGACAACATCTTAAACGCGACTTTTATCAGTGATGGCACTGGCCATGGCGTCGAAATTAGTGTCCTTGGGACCTACGATTTCGACAACTGGGCATTCACTGGTTATGGCGCCACTACCTCGACTGATGCGGCGGTTTATGTCTCAGCTGTCACCGGCACAGTGACGATCAATGTTTTGAACGGCGGTGACACTCCGACTTACAGAACGGCTGGCGCGACTGTCGTCATCGTGCTCGCGGCTGTTACAGTGTCGGTTACTGCCGTCGAAGCTGACGGAACCCCGATCGAGGGTGCGGCGGTAACGCTCCTGGCCGCAAACGGAGCTGGCCCGCTTCCCTTCGAGGACAGTGTGACCATTACTCAGACGGCTGGCGTAGCGACTGTGGCGCATACCGCGCACGGCCTGGCGACTGGTGAGAAGGTCGGCCTCAAGGGCGCGACCCCGACCGCCTACAACGGGATCAAGACGATCACCGTGACCGGCGCAAACAGCTACACCTACCCGATCGATTCGGGCACAACTTCGCCGGCTACCGGCACCATAATTTCGACGGGCATCGTGATCGATGGACTAACAAACGCGAGCGGCTTTATTTCAGATACCAGGCCGTACTCGACAGCCCAGGCCGTGACTGGAGATGCAAGAAAAGGATCTTACTCTCCCGTCTACAAAACAGCGCCGATCAGTGGTACGGTATCCACCACTGCAGGCCTACCTATTACAGTAACCATGACTCCGGATCAATGAGGGAACGCACCAATGACTAATTATGTACAGGTAAATTACGACAACGAAGCCTCTGGACCCTTTGTCCAAGACGCTGTACCAGTCACTTGGACGGGTGGCACTGGCTATATTGTCACTGTGATTGATAACGGGCTGACCGGAAAGCTAACGATAGCGACCGAGGGAACTGATTATCCGCTGAACGATGAGGTCCTCACCCAAGGAACTACCACGGCAGACGCTGATGGCGATGCCAGGGCGATTCTCTACCCTGGCTACTTCCGCGAGGATACATCAATCACCAGTGCTGGCGCTATGGCTTGGACGGGACCAGCTCTTGGCGCCACTCACAGTTTCTTCTTCGATGGCCAGACATCCAACGTGGTCGCCAACGAAATTCTCACCTTCAGTGGGGGGCAGGTTTGTGAAGTAATTACAGTTATTTCAGATGCCGGCGTTTCTGGTGAGCTTGCTGTTCGCTTTATCAGCTTCCTCGATGAAGGACTGCCAGTCGATAACGATACCTTCACTGGTGATATCATCGGCGATGGCGTGGTCAACGGTATTGTTTTCGAGCGCGTGTATAGGGCTGTCCATCTTCACAGATTGCTTGCGGATTACAATGATGACCTGGACATTGGCGACAGCGCCGACGACTGGTCTCGGCTGGATCCAACGCCCTCCGAAAGGGCGACCGATGAGATCGTTGACCTGCTTTCTGGGGTCACGGTCACTGACGAGATTGTCAGGCACATGTATGGCGGCTCAGTATCGCAGCTGAATGGCGATACTCTCTACTCTGGCCTCGATGTCCAGGTAACCTCGTCAGACGGTAACACCGCCCCTGTCCTCATTCAGGACGATGCAATCATCACCGACTACTGGAGCAACGGGTATATGCCTGACTCCATCGCCGGCAAGGTTCGCGTCATGGTCAAGACTCGTGAGAATGGGGTCGACATCGATGGTAAGCGTATCCGAGGCGCCCTGCTCGAGTATGGCTATTCCTACTTCTTTGGTGGCACTACTCTGGGTACAGCGACTACCGCACTGGCACTGTTCGCCAGCCCAGACGGTAACAACCTGACAGCCGTTGGTACGGTTGCAGGCGCTCCATATAACACCATAGTTTACACCGAGAACTACCACACCAAGGACTACAGCAACGGCAACGGCGCTACTCCTTACGGCCTGGGCTTGGATTTCGGTACAGCGAATTCGCTACAAGCATACGAGCGCACAAAGTACGACCAGCGTCGAGGCACTGCCGAAACCCTGTATGGACGGAACGCTCAGTTGTTCATCGGTCACAATCTTAACTTCGCGTATGACGCGGAAAGCGGGAATCTGACCCAGTCTGAGATTATGTACTGGGGCATGGAGGTCACCTACACAGGGCAGACAGTGAATTTCACTTTAGGCGAAGTCATCACGTTCAGTGGTGGCGGTGCTGGCCGACTGCTCTACCAGAATGATGCTGGCGCGACAGGAACGCTGGTGCTGGCGATGGAGCCTGGCACTACGCCGATCGCCGCCGAGACTATGACCGGCGTTACCTCTGCCGGTGACGGCACAGTCGGCACGGTAACTGGCACGGCTGCCACGCCTGCGGGCAGCATGCTGGCGATGGCGATCGACGACCAAGGAACCACTGGCAACCTATACGGGCAGCAGCTCACCGGTATCGTCCCCACGGACAACCAGACGTTATTCGGCGGGACATCCAATCAAACCATCGACGTCGATGGGGTGCCGGTCACCCGAACGATCAACAACCAGTTCATCGGCGTTTACACGGGTACCAACTACCAGACCAATTTTGGTGTCGGTATCGATATCAGTGACGCGATCCTTGGTGATCAGAACAGGAACCTGCTGGATGTGGTACAGGGCGTTCCGGACAATCAGCAAGGTGTCGTTGGCGGATTGGAGCAGGGCGATGTGGTTACCGCATATCCCTGGGACAACTCGACTCTCGATGCCAATGGAGACCGCGAGCCATACTACGCCGAGGCGACTCTCACAGTTGCCCTGGTCGCTGGCGTTACAACGTCTGCCACGGTCAGCGCGATTCCGGACAACACGCCGGCATCGGGCTTCTTGCGCATCGAGCGAGACTCCGACAGCAACTTGGAACTGGTCGAGTACTCGTCCTTCACCGGATTGGTCTACACGCTGGTAGGCACATCGCCTGTCACCGCCGCGATCAGCAACACCGTCATGAGGGCGCTCATCGATGAGGAGGTCACCGTACCTGGACCGACCTCACTATCGTATACCGCGATCAAGGGCGCCAGCACTACGCCGATGGCGATCAAGGTCCGTAACGGTAGTACGCTGAACGGTCCTATAAAACCGAACCCGATCAACGCAACCTTTGGTGCGACCGGATTCAACGTCACCGCAACACGTACCAGTGATGCGTAATGGCGATCACGGCCAATCCTGTAACAGGGGTCATATTCGTACCTAAAGCGGATACGACCCTGGTTCAATCGGTTCCCACTGAAATCAGAGAGCTTGATACCAATGCGTTCCGATTGGCCCTACGGGATATTGACGATGACGAGGCAAACCGCTGGGCGCCAGATACCCATACGCATAATGTAGATGTAAACGTGTCTGGCACAATCCTCGCTGATGTGGTCATTATTTCGGATTACTACACCATCGAGTTCGAGGCGGGCGCGTATGGCGTTAACTTGGTTGGCACCAACTCAAACATCATGGACAAGACGATCTTCAATGGCGTGTCTGTCCGGAACATCCTGTCGGGTGGTTTGGTATATGGCGGGATGAACTCCACGGTGGAGGGGTCTCTCACCATGCAGGACACCATGAAGATCGTGCTGGCTGCGCTGGCCGGTAAGCTCTCGGGCGCCGGTACTGGCACGGTCGTCATCCGTGATACCGACGACACCATCGATCGGATCGTAGCGACCACGGACCCAGATGGCAACCGCATCACGGTCACCCTGGACGTAGGCTGATGTTTGCGCCTACCTATTTTGCTCCCACCTATTTTGCACCAAGATATTTCCCGCCTGGACTGGAGCGTGATGTCGGGGGGCCGACCGGTGATGCGGATGGATTCCAGCGCGGTTACTTGCAGCTGGCTTATCAGGAAGACGAGGAGCTGTTGCTCATCGCGAGAGCATTTATCGAGATTATCTCATGCCGTTAGCAACCTGTATTAAAAAAGCTGGTAAGGCCTTGTCAGAGCAGGACGCGGCATTCTTGCGTCAAGCCATTGCTAATGGCGCCACTGACCAGGCGGCCCTCGACATGCTTGAGGCCTCTATTCAGGACGAGGTCAACGCGATCACCAGACAGGCGGAGCAGGCCGGTGCTACCGTCAAGACAGAAGGTCAGCAGCCTTCCATGGCCCAAGCTATGGCCCAGGCTGCTGAAGCCGCATCGCTCGAGAAGAACATGGCGATGGCTGACGCGGGTAGCTACAAGACCAACCGCGAATTGAAGGAGGTCATGCAGGCCAATGTCGTCCAGGAAGGGATTGACCTCCAAGCGCGCACCGAGGAGAACGCAAAGTACATCGTGGATGTCGGTACCAAGGATGCGATCTTCGCGCTCCAGGATAATGCTGACGCTGTCGGCTGGTACGATAAAACTGTGAGCAAGGCGCTCGAGGTCCTGGGTACCATCCACCCCGAGATCCTGACCGACGACAACGCCAGGTTCGCATTCACCTACGCCCTGGCTGTGACCAGCAACGGCATGAAGGTGGATAACAATTTCAAGATGGCTGAGAAGGCCTATAACGTCTACAAGAAAACCGGAAAGATGCCGAACGATATCGGCGAGGGCCAGGCCGGTAAAGCGATCAATGAGCACATGGATCTGTTCAACGAGCTGTCCGACGAGATGGGTCTCGAGACCCTGGGCGCCATGTTCAAGAGCACGTTCACTGTCAGCCAGATGAAGTTGCTCGACCTGGATCCAGGCGGCGAGCTGGTGAATACCGAAGTGTATGGTGCCGCTGTCCTGGGTCCGAAGATCGGCAACGGCTTCTTCATGAATCTCAACGGCGAGTTCGATCAGCTGACAATGGATCGCTGGCTGATGCGTACCTGGGGACGCTGGACGGGATCCCTGGTCAGCGACCGCCCTGACCTGGTTGCTGCGAAGACCGCCGCGATGGAGAAGCTGCTGACCAAAATGTCGAAGGCATCGAAGTCCTGGGAGTTCTTCCAGAAGACAATCGACATGGATCTCACCGACCACGGTAAGGAAGGTGGACCGACCTACGCGGAGATCGCACAGCGGATCCAGAAGGTCTCGGTCAGCCCTGATGCCAGGTCCGATATGAACCGCACCGTCACTGGTAGCAGCCTGCGCAAGCTGGGGAATGGGCTGGCTAAGGACATCGATGGCCAGAAAGAGGCGCCACAGAACGGATCCGAGCGAGTGTGGATAAGAAAAATATTCACATCTATCCTAGAAAATATGCATAATCAAGGCTATACTCAGATGACGATGGCTGATCTTCAGGCGTTGCTTTGGTATCCGGAGAAACGGCTCTACGATAAAGCGAAGTCCAATGAGGATGTGGCCAACGGTTATGATGAAGATGAGGCCCCTGATTATGCGAACGCTGCCGCCAACTTGGCAAAGTCGCAAGGTGTCAAGCCTGCCAAGATAAAGGCAGCTCAACAACGTGCGGAGCAGAACCATGAGAATCAAGTCAGCACAGGACGAACAGCAGGAGACCTTTCGACGCAGGCGGAAGAAAGGGAGAAGGCAGCAGGTCGAGGCCTTGCTCGCAAAGAACGAAGCGCGTTCCTTAAGCGCAATATCCTCGTCCCAAATCGGATTAGTCGAAGCAATAATGCAAAAGCTAAAAGT
>JAQYWA010000211.1 GCA_030145265.1 Desulfuromonas sp.
AATGCATGCCTACTTGATCAGCCGCCGGTGCATCAGGCGCAGCGCCAGCGGGATGCCGATGGCGCAGAACGCCAGCAGGTAGGCCAGGTGCCAGAATAGTCCGGCATAAAGCTGCCCCATGCATAGGGCCCGGGCCAGGGCGACCAGGTGGGTCAGCGGGAGGAACTGGGCAACCCCCTGGGCCCAGCCGGGGAGATTATAGAGGGGAAAGAAGGTGCCGCTGAAGAGGAACATCGGGGTGATAAAGAGGAAGATCGGCAGGTTGAACACTTCGATGGACGGCACCAGGGCGGTGAAGATCATGCCGATGGCGGCGAAGGCCAGCCCGCCGAGCAGGGCCAGGGGGAAGAGCAGCAGCCCGTGCGGGTAGCTGACCAGCCCGAACAGGCTGACCACGATCAGCATCAGCGCCAGGGCGATCACCGACTTGGTCGCCGCCCAGAGGATTTCGCCGGTAATCACTTCTTCGATGTTCAGGGGAGTGGCGAGCATGGCGTCGAAGGTCTTCTGATAATACATCCGCACAAAGGAATTGTAGGTGGTCTCGAAGAAGGCGTTGTACATGATCGCGACCGCGAGCAGCGCCGGGGCGATGAAGGCCGTGTAGGAGACGGCTTCGCCGCGGTAACTGACCCCCTTGACCAGCACGCCGAGGCCGACGCCGAAGGCGAGCAGGTAGAAGAGCGGCTCGAGCAGCGGCGGCACGAAGCTGATCTTCCAATTCTTGCGGTAGACCGCTAAATTGCGCTGCCAAACCCGCAGGCTGCGAGACGAGATCTCCATCCGTGGCCCCCTCATTCCCGCAGATCCCGGCCGGTCAGGCGCAGAAAGACGTCTTCGAGGGTGGCCTGGCGCAGGCTGCACCCGGCGCAGGACAGCTCCCGGTTGAGATGGGCGAACAGCTCGCTGCCGCGGTGGTTGTAGATCAGCAGGCGCTGGGCGACCGCTTCGAACTCGATCTCTTTATCCTTGAGAAAATCGAGCATGGCGGGGCTCGGGGCGCGGACCTCGATGACCTCGCGGCCGACGTGTCGCTCGATCAGCTCCGTCGGCGCCCCTTCGACCAGCACCTTGCCGTGGTCCATAATCAGCAGGCGGTCGCAGAGGCGGGCCGCCTCTTCCATGTAATGACTGGTCAACAGGATGGTCAGCCCGGTCGCCTTGAGTTCTTCGAGGCGCTGCCAGACCTGGTGGCGGGACTGGGGATCGAGGCCGGTGGTCGGCTCGTCGAGAATCAGCAGTTGCGGGCGGTTGATCAGCGAGCGGGCCAGCACCAGGCGGCGCTTCATGCCGCCGGAGAGTTCGCGGATCGAGGTGTCGGCGCGCCCCTCTAAAGCGAAAAACCGCAGCAGCTCGCGCGCCTCGTTGCGCGCCTGCTGCTGCGGAATATGAAAGTAACGGGCAAAGACCAGCAGGTTCTGCTCGACGCTGAGGTCGGGGTCGAGATTGTCCTCCTGCTGGCAGACCCCCATGCGCTGTTTGATCCCGCGCAGGTTTTTTTCCAGCGGCTCGTCAAAAATCTTCAGGCTGCCGCCGGTGACCGGACTGTAGCCGTAGAGCATGCGGATGGTGGTGGTCTTGCCGGCGCCGTTGGGACCGAGCAGGCCGAAACACTCGCCTGGCTGCACCTGAAAGGAAATGCCGTCGACGGCGACAAATCCGTTGAAAGCCTTATGCAGGTTGACGGCTTCGATGATGGGAGGCATGGGAAGTCTCGTTTGCGGAGTCACATACCACCGGCATAGCAAATGGCTTGAGGCTCCCCCCTAAAAGGGGCGATAAATGCGGGTTCCCTTCCCCTGTGACTACCCGAAGGGCAAGGAGCGGGGTGCCTTTTCTCGGCTTACTCGCTTTGGGCAAGCAAAGAGAGTAAGTCGCCGTCTGGGGGCGAAACCCCAGGATTTTCGTCCGAAACAGATGGACCTGCGAAAATTAATGATGCAACGACATCACCTTCTCTAGGAGGCTGTCTGACTTGACGGGCCGAAACGAAAAATTGGATGGTCGAGACCAGATTTTCGAGGATTTGAGAGCGAATAGCAGGGCTATTTGTCGAAAATCGTCGGAGATATGGGCCGATCAGTCGATTTTGCAGTCGGTTTATGTGAAGTCCGACAGTCTCCTAGTCACACCGGCAGAGCCGGGGGGTTACTGAACGATTACTCCGCAATCAGCCAGCGACCGAGATTGGCCGCCAGTTTTCGGTTATTGTCGCCAAGAAAACGGTTCTGAAACATGCCGTCGTCGCCGAACACCACGAAGCGCCCGGCGCCGGCCCGGCCGGCCACCACCACGCCGAAGGACTGAATGGCGTCGCCGGACGAGGGGAGCTTGTCGCCGTTGAGATCGACCCAGGCCTTGGGCCCGGTCGAGGCGATCGGCTGCGACCGCTGATCAAAACTCATCAGCGCCCAGCCGCCATAGAGCTCGAAGCGCTCGAGCTCGTCGAACAGGGGATGCCCCGGCAGGCGGCTGACCTGGAAATTGAGCGGTTCGTCGTCGATAATATCGGCGTCTTCACGGATCACCCCGTTGGAAAAATCGACACCGAATTCATGCAGCAGCTCAGCCAGCGGCGGACCGATGTGCAGCATCAGCGCCAGCGTCCCGCCAGCCTCGACAAACCGGGATACGGCGGCAATCTCATCTGCCGACAACGGGACAAAGGGTCCGGAAATTACCAGCGCCCGCACCTCTGAGAGGTCGGCATCGGTCAACGGCCCGGCGTGACTGAGAACCCGGCTGCCCTGGCCGCGAAAGATGCCGGCCAGATACGAAAGATCCAGCGGACCATCCCCGCCGGCAACGAACCGCTGTCCGTGTCCCTCATCGAATAACACCAGCGGGCCCGGGTCGGCACCGCTGGCGGAGGTCAGAAAAAGCAGGAGCGTCAGGGTTAACAAATACTTCAGCATAATTTTGATTCACCGAATTTTTCGGCATATTCCTGTTCGATACACCGACAATGATTGTGGGTTGAGCTGGCGTTGGCCAGGTAAATCGCCTTGACCTCGGGACAGTCAATCTGCGCCGCGGTCTCCCGCAACGCCTCTTCCAAGACATGCTCCCGTTCGATGGCCAGCCGAAGAGCGGCTTTTTCGGCAAATCCTTCGGCCTCGAGCTGCTGGAGGGCCGCCCACCAGTCGCTGCCGGTGTTGGGAGGATCGGCGAGAAATTCTTCAAAGGAATGGACATCGCCGCCGCGGTAGACGTTGAAGAACGAGTAGGCGTGCTGACGCTCTTCCCGGGCCAGCTGGGCAAACCGGCAGCGGGCTTCCGGGTCCGCCAATTTCTGCGCCGCCAGCCGGTAGAAATCCATGGCATCCTTTTCAGTCTGCATGGCCGCCCTGATCGCCTGCTGCAAGTCGAGAGGTAGGTTCATCAAATCCTCCAACGTTGTGCTGTCGACAAGGGCGGCCGGGTGCGCCTCAGAAAAACCGTTTCAGCAGACCGGCGAAGGCCGCCCCGTGGCGGGCCTCGTCCTTGCACATCTCATGTACGGTATCGTGTATGGCGTCGTAGCCGAGCTGCTTGGCCTTGACCGCGATATCTTTTTTACCCTGGCAGGCGCCGAATTCGGCATCGACCCGCATCTGCAGGTTGGTGCGGGTATCGGGCATCACCACCTCGCCGAGCAGTTCGGCGAACTTGGCGGCATGTTCGGCCTCTTCGAAGGCGATCCGCTTGTAGGCTTCGGCGATTTCCGGGAACCCTTCGCGGTCGGCCTGGCGGCTCATGGCCAGGTACATGCCGACCTCGGTGCATTCGCCCACAAAGTTGGCGCGCAGCCCTTCGAGAACTTCTAAATCGACCCCTTTGGCGACCCCGATGCTGTGCTCGTCGGCCCAAGCGCGGTCACCGTCGACCTGCTCCTTGAAACGTTCGGCGGAAACACCGCACTGGGGGCACTTCGCAGGAGCCGCATCGCCTTCGTGGACGTAACCGCATACCGTACAAACAAACTTCTCCATGAATTATGTTCCTCCTTGATGATTTGTCAAACAATAAAAGACGAATTTGGTCTTCATTGTAGCCATCGGAAATCATCCGTCAAGGAAATTATTACCTCTTTGGTCTTTTTTAAAAGGGGCGGGATCGCAGGCGTTGAATCGTCTCCGGGTCAGGAGCGAAGGGGATATCGGGACGCTTCGGCAGCGGCAGCCGATGACTGTCGGCGAAGGGGGTTTCCTCGAGCTTGCGGTTGTAGGCCAGCACCATCAGCGCCTCGAGATTGACCACATCCTCGATATTGTAGGCGAGCAGGGT
>JAQYWA010000212.1 GCA_030145265.1 Desulfuromonas sp.
CCTCGAGCGAGAAAGGCCTGCAGCACGGCACTACGCGGCGACTCGAAAAACACTTCGGTGTTGGGCATCCGGGCGACAGCGGAACGAATGCTCTGGAAGGTTCGTTTCAAGTTCTTCTCGGCCGCCATGGCGGCCCACTGGAAGGGGGTGAACGGTTTGGGGATAAACGGGTTGACCGACAGGGTCAGGTTGCCCAGCCGCCCCTTCTTCTTCCCTTCGGCCAGCCACAGCTCGCGAATCTCTCTGACCAGATCGATCATTTCGCCAACATCGGCGTCCTGCTCGCCGGGCAGTCCAACCAGGAAATAGAGTTTCAGGTTGGGAATACCCCCTTCGGCCAGCAGCAGCACCGCATCGAGAATCTGCCGATGATCGATGCCCTTATTGATGGCATCGCGCATGCGCTGGCTGCCCGCTTCGGGAGCCAATGCCACGGTCCGATGACCGGACGCCTTGAGGGCTTCGACCTCGCTTGCAGTCAGCGAATCGATACGCAGGCTGGCAACCGAGATTTTCCCGCCACGCTCAAGAATCGCCTGGTTCAACGGCTCGATCTGCGAATAATCGGAGACCGCCGCCCCGACCAGACCGACTTTTTCTCGTTCACACAGTCCCTCATCGATCTGGCCAAGAAGGTTGTCCAAGCTGCGCTCTCTGGGGGGCAGGTAGATGAATCCGGCGGCACAGAAGCGGCAGCCACGTCCACAGCCCCGGGAAATTTCGGTCAGAACCATGTCTGAGAATGCTGTCTGCTCGGTCAAAACAAAGGAACGGCTTTGTGTCGTATCGAGATCGCGAACCCACTGCCGGGCCACCCGTTCGGGCACCTCAGCGGAATGAGTCCAACCGGCAATCGTGCCGTCCTGTCGATAATCAACCTGGTACTGGGACGGGACATAGACACCAGGGAGAGATGCCAACTGTCGCAACAGATCGCTGCGCCCAAGATCTTCGGCCGAGGCAATTGACTTGATCAGGTCAGGAAAAACCACCTCGCCTTCGCCGATCACAAACAGGTCCATGATATCGGCCAGCGGCTCGGGATTGAGAAAGGCGCAGACCCCGCCGGAAATCACCAGGGGAAACCGGTCGCCCCGCTGCGCACTCCATAATGGAATTTTGGCCAAGGTGAAGAGGTGCGGCAGGTTGAGGTAGTCGTTTTCGAAAGAAATGGAAAAGGCGATAACGTCGAAATCGGTGAGCAACCGCCCGGATTCGAGGGAGAACAGGGGGTAGCCGGTTTTCTGGTGCTCGGCCATTTCCTCGGCGTCGGGGAGAAAAAACCGTTCACAGAGGGTGTCTTCGCGGCTGTTCAACAGCTGGTAAACCGACAGAAAACCGAGGTTACTCATGGCCTGATGGTAAGTGTTGGGATAAACCAGAGCCACGGACATCCGCCCCCCCCAGGGGTTGGGCCGACAGCCGGTCTCGGCGGCCAGGCGGCGGCGGGCGTTGTCGATAAGCTTGTGGGACATGAGATATCTACCTTTGCCGCCTGCAGCCCTGCGGGATCAACAATAAAAACGGGGACCGCACAATGCGGTCCCCGGGACGAGGGAGTCGTCGCACACATCCATTGAACTGTCAGCCGCCTGCTTACCGGGCGGAGAACCGGCACGAGCTGTCAGTATGGAGCGGTTACGGGGTTGCTTCCTGCGGTCGCTGAAGCTTAACGACCAGCCGGACACGTCCCGGTCTATCAAGTCGAGCCTGGTCAGTCGACGCGGCGGCGCAGGAACGTGGGAATATCGTATTCCTGGTCTTCACTGACCGACGACCGCAGGCTGCGAGGAGTGTCCTTCTGCCGTTCACGAATGAAGGTTGGCAGATCGTGATCGACCTTGCCCGACCCGAAGGAGGTCCGGGCCTTGAGCTCTTCGGCCTTGCGGGCCCCCTTATTGAACGTGGCGCCGAAGCCGGTAGCAATCGCGGTGATTTTCAGCCTGTCGCCGAGTTCTTCGTCGATCACCAGGCCGATAATGATGTTGGCATCTTCATGGACTTTTTCATGGATAATGCGCGAAGCTTCTTCGAACTCTTCCATGGTCATGTTCGAGGCGCCGGAGATATTCACCAGTACGCCCTTGGCCCCGGAAATGTCGATATCTTCCAGCAGCGGACTGCTGATGGCCTGGTGAGCCGCCTCGGAAGCGCGCTTTTCACCCTCGGCCATGCCGATACCCATCATTGCCATGCCGCGTTCGCTCATGATCGCTTTGACATCGGCGAAGTCGACGTTGATCAGGCCACTGGTGGTGATCAGGTCGGAAATCCCCTGCACCGCCTGGCGCAACACGTCGTCGGCCGGCTTGAACGCATCAAGGATGCTCATGCTTTTGCCGGCCAGCCCGAGCAGCCGGTCGTTGGGAACAACGATCAGCGAGTCGACCACGTCCTTGAGCGAGTCAACGCCGTCTTCGGCTTTTTTCAGGCGCTGCTTCCCTTCCCGACCGAACGGCTTGGTCACCACCCCGACGGTCAGTGCGCCGAGTTCTTTGGCCACCTCAGCGATGACCGGAGCCGCTCCGGTACCGGTCCCGCCGCCGAGACCGGCGGCGATGAAGACCATGTCGGCACCTTCGAGCAGTTCGGCCAGGCGGGTACGGTCCTCAAGCGCGGCCTCACGGCCGACGTCGGGACTGGCGCCGGCGCCGAGCCCCTTGGTCAGCTTGCTGCCAAGCTGGATCTTCATCGGTGCCCGGCTCGTTCTGAGGGCCTGGGCATCGGTATTGGCGGTAAAGAATTCGACCCCGTCGATATGCGAGGCGATCATGGCATTAACGGCATTGCCGCCGCCGCCACCTACACCAATGACCTTGATCCTTGCGGTCTGGTCAATTCTTTCATCAAATTCAAACATAGACTCCCTCCGTTCTCTATGGCTGATCACGAATCTCCGTATCCGCAATCAATCGGTTGACATGCTACCATTTTCCGGTTTTTGATACCTTAAAAAAACTCGCCGAACCACTCTTTCATCCGACGAACGACCTTATCGAAAACATTATGCTGACCGATGGTAAAATTCTTAGCCTGCATGTTCTTGCTGCCGTACTTCACCAGGCCGACGCCGGTGGCATAAATGGGCGAATTGACCACATCGGTCAGGCCACCGATATCACGCGGCACCCCACGCCGAACCGGCAGATTGAAGACCTGCTCGGCCAGTTCCGGCATCCCCGGAAGGATGCAAGTGCCTCCGGTGATGACCACGCCCGAGGCGATCATATCCTCAAATCCGCTACGGACGATTTCACGGTTGACCAGGGTAAAAATCTCTTCGACCCGTGGTTCGAGAATCTCGGCGAGCAGCTGACGCGACAGGATGCGCGGCTCGCGCCCCCCTACCGATGGCACCTCGATGGTTTCGTCCTTGCCGACCATTGAAGTCAGACAGCAACCATACTGTTGCTTGATCTTCTCGGCCTCGGCCATCGGGGTGCGCAGGCCGACCGCAATATCGTTGGTCAGGTGATTGCCCCCGATGGAAAGCACGGCAGTATGCTTTATCGCCCCGTCAACGAAAATGGCGATATCGGTCGTGCCGCCGCCAATGTCGATCATCGCCACCCCGAGTTCCTTTTCGTCCGCCGAGAGGACCGCCTCGGCCGAAGCCAGCTGCTCAAGGACAATGTCGGCGACATCGCAGCCGGCCCGCTGACAGCTTTTGATGATGTTCTGGGCACTGGCCACCGCGCCGGTGACGATATGCACCTTGGCCTCGAGCCGCACCCCGCTCATGCCGAGGGGCTCCTTGATGCCGTCTTGGTCGTCGATGATGAATTCCTGGGGAAGGATGTGGATCACCTCGCGATCCATCGGAATGGCGATGGCCTTGGCCGCGTCGATGACCCGGCGGACATCTTCGCTGCTCACCTCGCGGGTCTTGATGGCAATCACCCCCTGCGAGTTGAACCCCTTGATGTGCCCCCCGGCGATGCCGGCGAAGACCGTCTTGATCTCGCACCCGGCCATCAGTTCGGCTTCGCGAATAGCCTTCTGGATGGCTTCGACGGTGGTCTCGATGTTGATCACCACCCCCTTGCGCAGCCCCTTCGAGGGGCTGGTGCCGATACCGACAATATCCAGCCCCTCGTCGGTCAGGTTGCCGATGATGGCACAGATCTTCGTGGTACCGATGTCCAGACCGACGATCAGGTTGTCTCTATGATTGCTCATAACTATCCCTTCCCCCTTGACTCTAGCCCTTGCGGGTGATTCCGGTTTCAACCTTGACTATGATTCTATCCATGAC
>JAQYWA010000213.1 GCA_030145265.1 Desulfuromonas sp.
GGAATCTGGCGGATGTCGGTCTTGTCGATGGTGATCAAGCCCTGGGGGCAGACCGCCGTGCAAGGATCGCAGGGGATCTCTTGCGAGCAGTGGAAAACCGGCACAAGGCCATGCTCGGCTTGCGGCAGAGGTCTCTTCTTCGTCTTTCCGGGTTTCGACTTGAGGATCTCAATCGCGCGATACCACTCGGACGGCGTTTCGCCTGCGGGGTAGCCCAAGATGCGGGCGATTTCCAGCCCCCGGATCTTGCCGGAATACATGGCGGAGGAGGCCTCGGCGATCTCCTCGGCGTCACCCGCGGCAAAGGCGGTCAGGCCGAACTCCAGCGCCTTGAGGTAAAATTCGCTGATCGGGGCCAGTCCCACGGCGACGAGGACGGTGTCACATTCGAATGATTGCTCAGTACCCGGTATCGGCTGGCTGCGGTTATCCACCTCCGCAATGGTTACCGACCTGACCTGCTCGTCCCCGTTGGCGCTGACGATGGCGTGGGAGGTATAGATGGGCACGCCGAGGCGAACGAGCTTGTCCCGGTGGACATGGTAGCCGGCGCATCCGGGTCTCGCCTCTACCACACCAACAACGGCGATGCCGGCCTGGAGGGCGTGGTAGCCCGCGAGCAGCCCGACGTTGCCGCCACCGACAACGAAAAGTTTTTCTGCCGCCCGGATCAGGTCGCGGTTGACCAGCGTCTGGAACGCGCCCGCTCCGTAGACGCCGGGCAGGGTGTTCCCCTTGAAGGCCAGCGACTTTTCCCGCGCGCCCGCAGCCACCAGCACAACGCGGGGGGCAACCAGGGTATAACGACTTCCATTTTCGTGGAGAATGCCGACCTTCTGGTCACTGAATACTGCCAGGGCCGTGCTGTTGAGCCAGATGCGAACTCGATCGTAGCTCCGCACCTCGGTTTCCAACCTGGCGGCGATGTCGATGCCGCGCGTACCGGCATGGACGGCGGCGAAGGAGCCAAAAGAGCGGTGGGTTTGCAGCACCATCTTGCCACCCAGGCGGTGTTTATCATCGATCAACAGCGTCTCAATGCCCAGCTGTCCGAGCTGGATGGCCGCCGAAAGCCCGGCAGGCCCGCCGCCGATGATGAGTACCGGCACGGAAAGCTCTTCTATCTCGACCGCCTCGGGGACCCGGTCTGCCGCAGGGAGTTCCGGCATTCCCTCGACCGGTTCCACCCGCATGCCGGGCGAAACCAGCTCCATGCACGATTTCGCCGGCCTGCCGTCGACCATCACCAGGCATTGGGCACACTGGCCGTTGGCACAGCGGATGCCCTGGGGCGCGCCGTCTTTGGGGTGATGCCCGAAGACCCGGACGCCATTGGCAAAGAGGGCCGATGCGATGGTCTCGCCCCGTCGGGCCATCAGCTGCTTCCCCTGCCAGCAGAACTCCACGTTTTCCCGGGGTTCAGTAGGCAAAATAGGGTGCTTCTCGATGCGATACGAGGTCATGTCTTCTTCCCCCTGGTGGCCACTGAAAGGTTAAGTTTCTCCTATTTTACTTGAGAAATTAATAGATTGCAGCTGGCGATCCGGCCTTTTTTTTATAAACTCTATATTGTGAACCTGGGGTTGTTGTAGCCCGTTTCAGCATTAACTTGTGAACGGCAATAAAGGGAGGAAAGCTCATGTCCAACGGAATCTTTCATCTCCGTAAGCCGGAGAACGAACCGATGCTCGGTTACGCACCGGGCAGTCAGGAGCGTGCCGAACTGAAGGCGAAGCTGAGGGAGATGCTTGAGAACCCGGTCGAGGTCCCCTGCATCATCGGCGGCCGGGAAGTTCTAACGGATGATCTTGTCGAAATAACGGCGCCCCACAACCACAGGCAGGTCCTTGGCCGCTACCATGGTGCCGGCGTCAAAGAGACCGAGAGAGCGATTGAGGCCGCCAACGAGGCGAAGCGCGCATGGGGCGAGATGGCCTGGTCCTCACGGGCGGCGGTGTTGCTCAAAGCCGCGGAACTGCTGGCCGGCAAGTATCGCCAGACCCTTAACGCCGCAACCATGTTGTGCATGAGCAAGACCTGCCATCAGGCCGAAATCGACTCCGCCTGTGAACTGATCGATTTCTGGCGGTTCAATCCGTACTTCATGACAGAGATTTACGACCGTCAGCCGAGTTCCACAAAGGACGTTTTTAACTCCATGGAATACCGTCCCCTGGAGGGGTTCGTGTTCGCCATTTCTCCGTTCAATTTCACCTCGATCGCAGGCAATCTCCCGACGGCCCCTGCGCTGATGGGCAGCGCCGTGGTCTGGAAGCCGGCCTCGGCGGCGGTGCTGCCGGCCTATTATCTCATGCAGATCTTGAAAGAGGCCGGCCTGCCCGACGGCGTCATCAATATGCTTCCCGGAGCGGGCCCGCTCATCGGCCCGCCCGTACTCAACCACCCCGACCTCGGTGGCGTGCATTTCACCGGATCGACCGATGTGTTTGCGGCCATCTGGCAGACCATCGGTTCCGACATCCGCAAATACCGGTCGTACCCCCGAATCGTGGGTGAGACCGGCGGGAAGGACTTCGTTTTTGCACACGCCTCGGCCGACGTGGATGCGCTTGTCACCAGCCTGGTCCGCGGGGCCTTCGAGTACCAGGGGCAGAAGTGCTCGGCCGCCAGCCGCGTCTACATGCCTGAAAATATCTGGCCTCAGGCCAAAGAGTGGCTGCTCGACGAGATCGCCACCATCAAGGTGGGGGATGTCGGTGACTTCAGTAATTTCATGAACGCCGTGATCGACGGCAACGCCTTCAAAAAGATCACCGGGTACCTGGAATGGGCAAGAAAAGATCCCAACTCGCAGATTCTTTGCGGCGGTACGTACGACGCCGCCGAGGGGTACTTTATCCAGCCGACGGTCGTCGAAAGCAAAGACCCGCGTTCCACGCTGATGAGGGAGGAAATTTTCGGTCCGGTTTTGACCGTCTATGTGTATCCGGAAAAGCAATACCAAGAGACGCTGCGGTTGTGTGATGCGACCAGCCCCTACGCGCTGACCGGCAGCATTTTTGCACGGGACCGCTTCGCCATCGCTGCGGCGGCCGAGTCCCTGCGTAATGCGGCGGGAAACTTCTATATCAATGACAAGCCGACCGGAGCCGTGGTCGGCCAGCAGCCTTTCGGAGGCTCACGGGCCTCTGGCACCAACGACAAGGCCGGCAGCCGGCTCAACCTCGAACGCTGGGTCTCCCCCCGCACGATAAAAGAGACCTTTTTGCCGCCGACGGACTATCGATATCCTTTTATGGGGGAGGGGTGATGTTTTTTTTTGTCAACCCCTCTCCGGCCCGAAGGGCTTAATGACGACAATCAGCTGCGGCAGCAGGGTGAGGGCGGCAATCAGGGCGATGACCATGGCCAGGACGATCAGCAGGCCAAAGTAGATGCTCGGGATGAAGTTGGAAAGAACCAGGATGGAAAAACCGATGATGATGGTCACCGAGGTATAGTACATGGCGTAGCCGATGCTGCTGTGGCAGTGGTGCATCGTCCTCAGGTAGTTCCCGTCCGTTCTGAATTCCCGCCTGAAGCGGTGGATGTAGTGAATCGTATCGTCCACCGCGATCCCCACACTGATTGCCGCGATGGTAATGGTCATCATGTCGAGGGGGATGTTCATCCACCCCATGAAACCGAGAACGGCACCGACGGAAAGGAGGTTGGGGAAGATGGCGATGAGGGCGATTTTCAGGGAGCGGAAGAGGATCAGGAACATGAACATCAAGGCCGCCACTACCGCCCCGAGGGTCAGGATCTGGGAGTTGAAGAGGCTCTGCAGCATGTTGTTGTAAAGCAGCAGCAACCCGGAGAGGTGAACGTTCGCCTCTTCGAAGCCGAGCTGCTCCGTCATCTCCCGTTTGATTCTCTGGAGCAGTTCGTTGCGCCGGAGAGTCTTTTCCGAATCCCTCACCCGGATCGAAAAGCGGACCTGATTGTGCTCGACAGAGACATAGGGGGTCAGGAGAATTTTCCTGAACCGCTCAGGCAGGTCATTATAGATCAGCGCCAGATCGAAGTTGTCCAGAGGCTCTCCGTCGTTAAGGGCTTTTCCCACCTTGAGCATCGTCCCGAGAGAGAGGACCTTGCCCGTTTCCGGAAGGGCGTCCAGGTAGTCGTGGACCCTTTCGACGCGCTCCATTTTTTCCGAGGTGAACCAGTATTGGGCCTCGCCCTTCTCCGCTTCGAATTCCGCCTCGAACTCGTCAAACAGATCCTTTTCGCCATCA
>JAQYWA010000214.1 GCA_030145265.1 Desulfuromonas sp.
CGAGCAACAGGATCAACAGGAAAATAGCGAAGGTAAACAGCGCCAGCTGATAGGCCGGGGGATGAAAGGAGAGCAGATGGTCGCGAAAAAAATCGTAGGCGCCGTTGACGGCGGGCGATATCAGCGGCACTGAATGATTGTAGCAGAAATCAAACGTCCCGTTGGCGACCAGGTTGAAGGCCGGGTTCAGCGAAACGGTCAGGCTGCGCAGAAAAATCGATAGCGGGTCGAAGATACCGAGCAGCTGCACGCCGCCCAAAGAAGCTGCCGCCAAGCCCAGCAGCAGGTAATACTTGAACCGACGCCAGCCCGGCCTGGGGGCCAGGTTGCCACGTCCGGCCAGCTTGCCGACAGCGTCGAGCGTTGCCCCCAGGGGGCAGATCCAGCCGCAAAAAAAACGGCCGAACAGCACCGTCAATGCCAACAGAAGCAGGGCCGGCCAGAGCAGCGCCCAGCTGAAATCACCAGGGGCCAGAGCGGCAGCCAGGGCCGCCAGGGGGTCGAGGCGAAACAGCAGACTGACCGGGTAGCGCAGAGTGTCGGCCCCCCGGTACTCGGTCTGCAGAAAGAGCCAGAGAAAACCGAGCAGGCAGACCCCCTGCAGCAGCATCCGCAACTGGCGAAGAGACGGGCGTTTATTCACATCATCCGTACCCGGGCCAGGTCCATGGTCCCCAGCCCTCGTTGCGCGGCCGCCGCGATGGTCGGAATTTGTTCGGGGCGATGGCCGAACAGGGTGGCCGCGTAGGCATCCGCAGCGACGATGTCGGGGGATGCGATCAGGGTGTCGAGCACCCGTACATCTTCCAGCCTCCCGCCCTGCGGACCATTGGCCACCAGGATCCGGGTAGCGTCGACCATGGTCAAGGTCGAGTGAACCACCGAGTTGATATCGACCAGGGAGTCGGCGATATTCCGATGCAGCTGCCCCCGGTTGCCGCCGATGACTCCCATGATGTTTTTCATGCCGAGGGTCAGCAGCGAAATGGAATGATGCTTGGCAACCGGCAGGTTGATGAAGCGGTCGGCCTCAAGAGCCGGTTGATAAAAGGACCAGCGTTTAAGATCCCGGCCGTTGGCGATGTCGAATTCCCGGTACGCCCGACGGTCCATGTGTTCGATCCGAACCCGTTCCGAGTGCAGCGACTCGACCGCCTCCTGGATGCCGCTCTGAACATAGCAGCGCCGGGGGTCGTTGCAGGTCCGGTCGAATATCCGGACCGTTTTCGCCCCCGCTTCCAGGCACTGTTCCACCACCGCCCGCACTACCAGGGGATGGGTATTGGCGCCCTGCTCCGCCGTCCGGTCCCAGCCGATGTTGGGTTTCACCACCACGGTCTCGCCGCTTTTGACAAAAGCCCCCATGCCGCCCAGGGCTCCCAGCGTCTCCCGCACCAGCACGGCGATATCGCGCCCCTTGCGTACGGCCACAGGCGGTCCCTGGCCAGCCGCCTGTGCCGGCAGCGCCAGCAGGTCAAGCAGCGGCACGCTGCCGACCGCGGCTGAGGCCAGCGTCATCTTCAGCGAGCGACGTACAAATTCCCGACGATCTATCCTGTTCATGCTTCCTCCATGAACCGGTGCATTAGTTCCCAGTTCCGCAGACTCACAAAACAGCTCAGATGAAGCGCCCGTCCTTGAGGAACTTTCTGGCCACATCACGGGAACCGTCCTTGGCTGCTTGCGCTTCAAGATCCTGCATAGTTTCCGTGGAAATGGCGCCGCCCAGCTTGTTGATCAAGCGGGCCAGGGCCGGAAATTTTTTCAGGGTGTCTTTGCGCACCACCGGAACGGCCTGGGCAGGAACGCCTGCGGCAACCACCCGCGGCTCGTCGAACCCGAGCGGCTCGAGCCAGACCAGGTTGAGATCCTGATTATAGGCGGACTTGACCGCCAGATACTGAGCGGCCGGATCGCTGACCGCCGCCCCATTGAGCACTTCGACCTGACCGACCCCGGTATATTCCACGTACATGTCGAGATCGGCCTTCATCAGGGCGTCGTGCACCTCGGCGGTGGTCTCGTATTTCACTACCTTGATCGAGGTGCCGGTGCGCTCGGTGACCAGGATCGAGATGATTTCAGCCAACAGTTCCTGCTGCAGCGTCCCCTTGGCGCCGATCACCAGGGTTTTGCCGACACAGGCGCCGACCGGCACAGCCAACCCCACCGCCACCAGGACAACGACCAGAATCTTTACCCATAATCTTACAACCATCCTGCTTCTCCTTCTGTTATCTCCTAAAGCGACTCCCTAATGGTATTGCTCATCGGAAACTTTGGCAACCCTGGGACTCTCTTTATCTTCATCCTTCACGAATTTCTCTTCGTAGCTGCTGAGATTCTTCTCCAGCGCCCGGATCAGCCCCCGAATATGGGAAGGCGATGTGATCACCCGACTGCGCACCTTGGCCCGGTTGCCTTGCGGTTGCACGTAAATAAAATCAAGCGCAAACTCCGTCTCGTTATGATTGACCACCATCAGGTTGGTGTAGACGCCCTGGGCGGTCTCCTCATCGAGCTGAATTTCCAGCTTCTCGGTTTTCTTTTTATTCTCCATATCAGATCCTGTCACTCCATTTCAAACGTCAATTAACGGACAAACAGCCAACGGATTACCGTGGACACATACAGCGAGCCGACCAGCCCGAGCACCAGGCCAGCGGCCGTCAGATACACACGAGAGGAATAGACTCCCGCCAACCGGCCGGCCACCCGCTTGGCGGCCAGCAGTGAAAACCCCAGGCCCGCCAGCAGCAGCAGCAGGATCAACCACTTGAGTATATCGATCGGGATCAATAGACCCGGCTGCGGCACCAGCTGCATAACATTCATCGCCAGATAGCTTTTCACCCCGGTCGGATCCTGCAGCACGTAAGGGAGAAAGGCCGCCTTGGCATTCACCTTAACCAGGGCCAGCAGCAGATGCGCGGTCAGCACCAGGGGGATGCAGGGCAGCGCCAACATGCCGAGGGAGGCCCAGAAGCCGGGACTCCGGGCGGGCGCGGACAGGCGCTCGGCTTCCCCAACTGAAGGCGGCCCCGACTCGGTGGAAGCGACCTGGATGCTGCCGAGCTTAAGCACCAGTAGGCCCGGCAACAGCAACAGCACCGGAAGCACCAGGGTCACCCACAGGGTCGCCAGCAGATAATACCCGCCGGCCTGCCAGCCGAGCAGGGCGGCCGTCTGCTGCGGCAGCCAGAAAATAGCCTCGCGCAAATCGACGTACACCTTGCTGAAGTTGGCGGTCAGCATCCCCAGCAGCACCAGGAAGAAGAAACTCTCCGAGGCAGACAACCCGCCGGGAAAAAGATCGGCCAACCAGGAACGCCGTCCCAGCAGGATATTATCGTTGCTGCAGTTGCGGGCACAGTGGAGACAGAGTTGACACTCTGCACTGTCGCGCAATTCGGCCGGCATCAGCTCGACCGGGCAGTCACGCCGGCGGCCGTGCCAGTAAAAAATGCCGCTGCCGAAAGTCACCTTGGACCAGACCCGCCCACCGGAGACACATTCCTTATCAAGGCAACCGGCACAGACGGACCCATCCTTCACCCGCAGCTGAAACGGGGCGACCCGGGCATACAGCCCCATCACCGCGCCTGCCGGGCAGAGAAGCGAACAGAACGCGCGCTTGCGAAAGATCAGCCCGACCAGCACCGCCAGCAGCAGCGTCAACGCCATCAGGATCGCCGTGTAGTCCGGGTAGCGGTGGATCGTGAAAAAATAGACCGACAGCTGCAGAACCACCAGGATCAGGGTAACCGGGACAAAATTACGCAGCCACTGCGGCAGTGACCGCTGCAGGCCGAGCCGCGAGAAGAGTTCGTTGAGCCAGCCGACCGGGCAGACAGCGCACCAGGCCCGCCCCAGCAGCAGGGCGATGAACACCACCCCCATCATCCACCAGACCCAGAACAGATGGGTCGCCAGGTTGGTGTACATCAGGGGATCCTTGACCGACACACCGGGGATGCCGTGATGGTGCCAGCCCCAGGCGATCATCGTCAGCACCACCCCCAGGGCGCCCAGACGCAAAATCCGCCAGAACCAGGGCGACAGCAGCAGGCGGCGCAGCCAATTAACAGCGAGCAGATTTCTCATACGACTCGCCTCATCAGCGTCCGGTCAGTGATAAATACTATAGGGAAGGACATATTCACCTTGCTCATTCCGATACTTGACATGGCTGCCGGATATCATCTCCAGCGACCG
>JAQYWA010000215.1 GCA_030145265.1 Desulfuromonas sp.
TCCGCCGCCGGGGTGCTGACGATATCCCGCCGGGCCCTTTCCGAGTTGACCGAAGCGCAGCTGGAGACCTCGCTGGTTCGGGTCCTGATCCGAAAGCTGGAGGCAATGCCCGCCGCCGACCTTGAACGCTTCACCGCCGCAGCCCGGACCGGTGCCCTGCGGGTACGCAGCGGCTGGGAGCCGGACAGCGAACTGCACCGACAGCTGGCCGAAGCCTTGACACGGGCCTGCGGAACAACAGTGACGTTGGACTGGGCTTACGATCCCGACCTGCTGCTCGGCATCGAAATCAGCACCAACGGCCTGCGCCTGGCCTGGGGAAGCGAAGGCTATCTGGATGACCTGCAGCGCTCGGTAACGGCACTGTTTGATCAGCAAGCCCACGGCAGCAAAGCCGAGGAGGAACCATGACCGGCGAACAGGAATCCCTGAATCAATCTCTGGATGCTGCGTTCGCCGCGATCGAGCAGGCGTCGACCACTCCGGCCCGGCTGGCTGCAGAAGAAGTCGGCCGAATCACCTATACCGGCAAAGGAATCGCCCAGGTCGATGGCCTGCCGGGGGTGCGCAGCGAAGAGCTGCTGCATTTCCCCGAAGGGGTCCTGGGGCTGGCGTTCAATATCGACGCCGATCAGGTCGGCGTGGTGCTGCTGAGCGATTACGGCAGCCTCGGCGCCGGCGACCTGGTCCGCCGCGGCGGCGAGGTGCTGTCGGTACCGGTCGGTGAAAGCCTGATCGGCCGGGTCATCGACCCACTCGGCCGCGCGCTCGACGACCAAGGGCCGCCGGAGTGCAGCGAGCGCTTTCCCATTGAGCGGCCGGCCGCTGCGATCATGGACCGCCTGCCGGTTACCGTCCCCCTGGCTACCGGCCTCAAAGTCATCGACGCCCTGATCCCCATCGGACGCGGCCAGCGCGAATTGATCCTCGGCGACCGCCAGACCGGTAAGACCGCCATCGCCATCGACACCATCATCAACCAGCGGGGCAAGGATGTCCTCTGTGTCTACTGCGCCATTGGCCAGCGCTCATCGAGCATCGCCCGAATCATCGACCAACTGCGGGCAACCGGCGCCATGGATTACACCACGGTGGTGGTCGCCGAGGGGGACGATCCGACCGGGCTGCAGTACATCGCCCCCTATGCCGCCACCAGCATCGCCGAATGGTTCATGGAGCAGGGACGCGACGTGCTGGTGGTCTACGACGACTTCACCCAGCACGCTAGAGCCTACCGCGAACTCTCGCTACTGCTGCGGCGGCCGCCGGGGCGCGAAGCCTTTCCCGGCGACATCTTCTACCTCCACTCGCGCCTGCTCGAACGCTCCACCCACCTGTGCGATGAAAAGGGAGGAGGCTCGCTGACCGCGCTGCCGATCATCGAGACCGAGGCGCAGAACCTCTCGGCCTACATTCCGACCAACCTGATTTCCATTACCGACGGCCAGATTTACCTGTCGCCCCAGTTGTTTCAGAAAGGGATCATGCCGGCGGTCGATGTCGGCAAGTCGGTCTCGCGGGTCGGCGGCAAGACCCAGCTGCCGGCCTACCGGGCGGTGGCCGGGGATCTCAAGCTCAGCTACGCCCAGTTCGAAGAGCTGGAAATCTTCTCCCGCTTCGGCACCCGCCTCGATGTCGAAACCCGCAAGGCCCTCGAGCGCGGCCGCAAGGTGCGGGCCATCCTCAAGCAGCCCCAGCTTGCCCCCCTCACCGCCGCCGAGCAGGTCATGGTCCTCTACGCAGTTTCCCAGGGGGTGTTCGACGATCTGGCCGAGGAGCGGCTGGCCGAAGCCGAGACCGCCGTGATCGCGGCCTTGAGCGAAACGCCCGAAGCGGTGCGAAAAATCAATGGCGGCAAGCCACTGGAAGAATCGGACTTGGCCAGCCTGCTGAAAGCGGCGCAAAGTGCCGTGCAGCCGCAACACGAATTAGCAAAGGCGCAGGAGAAAACTTAGGAAACAGGTTACAACCAAAAACTAAAGACCAATTTGAAACGCAGAGACGCAAGGGCGCAGGGTAAAAGCATAGGCAAAAAACTTACCGGTTTTCTCTGCGTCTCTGCGCCTCTGCGTTAATACCTTTGTTTTGGATTTATAGCATCGAAACAGGAGACCGATGGAAACGCTGCAGGAGATTAAACGCAAGATCAAGGGGACCGACGATCTGCACTCGGTGGTGCGGACCATGAAATCCCTGGCGGCGGTCAACATTCGCCAGTACGAGCAGGCCATGCGCTCGCTCGACGACTACCGGCGCTCCATCGAACTCGGCCTGCGGGCGGCGTTGCGCCAGCGGCCGCTGCTCCCTCGGGCCCTGCCGCCGCAACAGACGGTAGTGCTGATCTTCGGTTCGGACCAGGGGATGGTCGGCCGCTTCAACGAGGCGATCATCGATTATGCCGAAGCCACCATGCACGACAACGGCCTGGCCGCCGCGACCCGAATCTGCTGGGTAGCCGGCGCCAAGGCCGCCGGCAGCGCCGAAGACCGCTTCGGCCCCCTGGCCGAAAACTTCGCCCTTCCCGCTTCCAGCCACCAGGTCACCCCGGCGGTGCACAACGTGCTGCTGCGCTTCGACGAGTGCAGAAGTCAACGGGGCGAAACCCGTCTGCTGATCTGCTACAACAAACCCGACGCCGGCGCCAGTTACCGCCAGTGCCGGGCCACCCTGTACCCCCCCGACCAAGAGTGGCTGCAGGCCATCGGCGGCCAATCCTGGCCCGGCCGAAGCCTGCCGCTGCACACCATCCCCGCGCAGCGACTCCTTCCTGCGCTGATCCGCGAGTACCTGTTCATCTCCCTGTTCGAAGCCTTCGCCGCCTCGCTGGCCGCCGAAAACGCCGCCCGCCTGGCTGCCATGCAGCAGGCCGAGAAAAAAATCGAAGAGATGACCGAGACTCTCACCGGCCGCTACAACAACCTGCGCCAGACCAGCATCACCGAAGAATTACTGGACGTAATCTCCGGCTTCGAAGCGCTTTCCTGAACTGCCTACTCCGTCCCAATAAGTTGATACTTTCCAATGATTTTTCCAATGGCTAAGGAAAAATTTCGTCATACAAGGCTTAGTGGTTTTTCAGGGGTGAAAGCATACATGGAGTATGTCTAAGTCCTGAAAAACCGCTGTAACGCAGGAGGACGGAATTTTTGCGACGCCATCAGAAATTATTCATGTTTTTTTGATAGACGTGCCCCTGCCTTTGCCCTTACCATGCAAAAGCAGCTTAGCTGCATAACCAACAGATAGTTCATGGAAGGAAAACTTAATGGCAATCGCAAAAAAAGGTGACCGCGTCACCATCAACATTGTAGGCACCCTTGAAGACGGCACGGTTTTCGACTCCACCCTCGAAACCGATGAGGATAGCTGCTGCAGCACCGACGAAAACAGCACCGACGCGTGCGAATCGGACGACTGCTGCTGCGGTGAATCCGGCCCGATGGAACTGGTCATCGGCGATGACGAATTCTTCACCCAGATCGAAGAAGCCTTGGTCGGCATGGCCCCGGGCGAAAAGAAGACCATTGTCATCCCCGCTGTTGACGCCTTCGGCGATTACGACGAAGATAAAGTGTTCCAGGTCAAGCGCAGCGATGTTCCTGACGACATCTATCCCGAAGTTGGGCAAGAGCTGGAATTGACCGGCGAAGACGACGAAACCCTCGAAGTCGCCGTGGTCGAAGTTACTGACGAGGCCATCGTCCTCGACTCCAACCACCCGCTGGCCGGCGAAGACATCTCCTACGAAGTAGAACTGGTGGAGATCCTGTAGAGATTTTCCGGTTAGCCCAGTAAAGAGTTCTGCGTAAAAAGCAAGAGCCTCCAGGTCATTAAGACCTTGAGGCTCTTGCTTTTTCGAAAGGAAAAAAAGACAGATTTATTTATCGCTCATTAGCCAATAATAGATCTGTCCCGGTTTTGTTACGTCATCGAAATTCAAGGCTCCTGTCCGACGCCTTGTGTTCGGTCCTTCACTGGGCGGTTACTCCAGCTACTATGACCTCGGCTGACTTCTGCCAATCCATCCCGACGCCGGTAGCACGAAGCAGACTGGCAGACATCCCAGGGTAATACGCGTGACCCTCCTCCCACATACCCGCCGCATATACAGTCCCATCCTCCCGGATGACTATCGGGCTTTGAAGATATTGGCCTTCTCGCCCGGATGGGACTGCCTCGTATGCGATTTCTGTTCGTCGGGCCG
>JAQYWA010000216.1 GCA_030145265.1 Desulfuromonas sp.
CGGCATCTCCTATCAGTACGCCAAAGAAGTGCTCCCTAAGGCTCACGTTCTCAAGCTCGGCATGGTTTACCCTCTGCCCGAAAAACTGATCCGCGACTTTGCCGGCCGCTGCAAAACCCTCTATGTGATTGAAGAACTTGACCCGTTCATCGAAGATCAAGTCCGGGCTATGGGGATCACCGTCAAGGGCAAGGACGTCTTTCCGATCTGCGGTGAATTCACCCCGGGACGAGTCGCATCGTCTCTCGGCATGTCGTTGCCCGATGGAATCGAAGTCGCTGCCGAACCTCTGCCCAACCGGCCGCCGAATATGTGTCCAGGCTGTTCCCATCGCGGTGTCTTTTTCACCCTGAAGCGGCTTGGAGCCTTTGTCACCGGGGATATCGGCTGTTATACCCTCGGCGCGCTGCCGCCGCTGTCGGCCCTCGATACCTGTGTCTGCATGGGCGCCGGCATCAGCAACGCTACCGGCATGAGTAAAGCCCTCGGTGACCAGGAACGCAGCAAAGTGGTCGGCGTTATGGGCGACTCGACGTTCCTGCACTCAGGCATCACCAGCCTGATGGATATGGCTTACAGCAACACCCCGGCCACGGTGATCATTCTGGACAACCGCATCACCGCGATGACCGGCCGTCAAGACAATCCCGGATCGGGACATACCCTGGCCGGCATTGAAACTCCGCCGGTTGACCTCGAACAAATCTGTCGTGCGATCGGCGTACGTAACGTGCAGGTGGTTGATCCTTACAATCTGGATAAAACCCGTGAGATCATCAAGACCGAAATGGCGCGCCCGGAAACCTCGGTCGTTATCACCCGTCGCTCCTGTATGCTCGATCGGCACGGTCGCGGTGAACGCAGCACTCCCCTTTTCGTCAAGGCCGACAAATGTACCGGCTGCAAGGCCTGTTTGAAAATCGGTTGTCCCGCCATCGAGTGGCAGGGTGGAACGGGTGCCGACAAGGGGAGGGCCGTGATCAATCAGGTGCTCTGTGTTGGCTGTGGTGTGTGCAAGCAGGTCTGTAAATTCGATGCTTTCGGAGTCGGTCATGAATAACGATGTGAAAAATATATTTCTCGCCGGGGTTGGCGGCCAGGGGACCCTGCTGGCCAGTGAAATCCTTTCAGAAACCCTGATGACTGCCGGCTACGACGTGAAAAAAAGCGAGGTTCACGGGATGTCCCAGCGTGGCGGCAGTGTGACCTCCCATGTTCGTTACGGTAAACGGGTGTTCAGTCCCCTGATTCCTGAAGGGATGGCCGACGTGCTGTTCGGCTTCGAACTTCTTGAGGCCTACCGTTATCTGCCGATGTTGCGTCCTGGCGGCGCCGTTGTCGTCAATGATTTGAAAATCATCCCGTCGCCGGTGGCCATGGGCATGGAAAGTTACCCGGAAAACATCCCGGCCAAAATTACCGCCGTCTGCCCTGACGCCAAGATCGTCAATGGTACGGAACTGGCCCTGCAGGCCGGCAATGTGCGAACGGTTAACATCGTGTTGCTCGGCGCCCTTTCGCGGCGGATGGACATTGCCGAGGAACTCTGGCTGGCCGCGCTGAAAAAGATGGTTCCGGAAAAATTTCTGAGTGTGAACCTTGAAGCATTCAAGTTCGGCCGTCAGGCCTGATCAGGCAGTTGCTCCCCTGAGGAAAAGGATGGATCATGATCTGGAATGATGAATTCGAAACCCTGCCGCGAGAAGTCATCGAGTCGCTGCAGGTCAAGCGACTGCAGCAGACCCTGCAACGGGTCTATGCGACCGTGCCCTTTTATCGGGAGCAGCTTAAAAAAGCCGGAATGACCCCGGACAAGGTCAAATCCCTTGATGACCTGCAGCGATTGCCGTTTACTCTCAAGCAGGACATGCGCGACAACTATCCGTACGGCCTGTTCACTGTGCCGCTGGAGCAGATTGTCCGTATTCATGCGTCGTCCGGCACCACCGGCAAGCCGACAGTAGTCGGTTACACCCGACGGGACATCGATACCTGGGCCGAACTGATGGCCCGTTCGTTCGTCGCCGCAGGCGCCCACAAAGGCGACGTCATTCATAATGCCTACGGTTATGGCCTCTTTACCGGCGGTCTCGGCGCCCACTACGGGGCCGAAAAGCTTGGCGCCTCGGTCATCCCCATGTCGGGGGGCAACACCAAGAAGCAGCTGATGATCATGCAGGATTTCGGTTCGACAGTGCTGACCTGCACCCCGTCGTACAGCCTCTATTTAGCTGAAGTGGCGGCTGAGGAGGGGATCGACTTCAAGTCGCTGAAGCTGAAAGTCGGTATTTTCGGCGCCGAGCCCTGGAGCGAAGAGATTCGTAACGAGATTGAAGAAAAACTCAATCTCAAGGCGATCGATATCTACGGGCTGTCGGAGATTCTTGGACCGGGTGTCGGTATCGAGTGCATTGAGGCTCAGAAGGGCCTGCACATCTGGGAAGATCATTTCATCCCTGAGATCATCAACCCGGAAACCGGCGAAGTGCTGCCTCACGGCGAACAGGGCGAGCTGGTGATCACCACGATCACCAAAGAAGGCATTCCGATGATCCGCTATCGCACCCGTGACATCACCCGGATCATCCCCGAACCCTGCATCTGCGGCCGCACCCATGTGCGCCTGGAGCGGATGAGCGGCCGGACCGACGACATGCTGATCATCCGCGGCGTTAACGTCTTCCCGTCGCAGATTGAAAGCGTACTGATCAACATCGAAGGGGTTGAGCCTCACTACCAGTTGATTGTCGACCGTGAAGAGAATCTCGACACCCTCGAGGTTCAGGTCGAGGTGAATGAGAAGACCTTCTCAGACGAAATCAAGGTGATGCAGGGTCTTTCCTCGCGCATCCAGAAAGAAATCAAAGAAATGCTCGGGGTGACTTGCAAGGTCCGACTGGTGGAGCCGAAGACCATCGCCCGCAGCGAAGGGAAGGCCAAGCGAGTTATCGACAACCGCAAGGAACAATGACCCATAGCACCTATCCAAGGGGGTACCATGAAAGTCGAGCAGATTTCCATTTTCATAGAAAACAAATTCGGCCGACTGGCTGAAGTAACCCGGGTGCTGGGCGAATCTGGCGTCAACATCCGTGCCCTGTCCCTGGCCGACACTTCCGACTTCGGCATCCTGCGCCTGATCGTCAACAAGACCGACCAGGCCAAGGCCGTGCTCAAGGCAAAAGGGTTTACCGTTAACAAGACCGACGTTGTCGCGGTCGAAGTGCCCGATCGTCCGATGGGGCTTTACGGGATTCTCGAAATTCTCGATCAAGGAAAAGTTAACGTTGAGTACATGTATGCCTTCGTCGAACGCTGTGGCGAAAATGCCGTTATCATCTTCCGGTTCGATAATACCGAAGAAGCTATACTGGTTCTCACCAGGGGTGGAGTGAATGTCCTTGAAGGTGAGCGCGTTTACAATATGTAGCCTAAAACAGGTGGTTATTACAGTATGTCTAGAACTGGCCTTAAGGAAAAAGCAGTGATTGAAAATCGCATCTGGGATGCGGTGCACGAGTGCATGCCGCGTCACGAGCTGGAAAAACTTCAATTAGCCAGGCTTCAGCAGACACTCCAGCGGGTCTGGGAAAACGTGCCCTGCTATCAGGCCAAGTTCCGCGAACTGGGCTTGGTCCCCGATGATATCCAGGGTCTGAATGACCTGGCTCGGTTGCCGTTTACCACGAAGGAAGACCTGCGCTTGAACTACCCGTACGGGATGTTCGCCGTTCCGCTACGCGATGTGGTTCGCATTCATTCGTCTTCCGGCACCACCGGCAAGCCGACCGTGGTCGGCTATTCACGGCAGGATTTGGACAACTGGTCAGAACTTGCCGCGCGCTTCATGACTGCCGCCGGGGTAACCGAAGATGACATCGTGCATATTGCCTTTGGCTACGGTCTGTTTACCGGGGCCTTTGGTCTTCATTACGGAGCTGAGCGCATCGGCGCATCGGTCATCCCTATGTCGAGCGGCAATACCGACAAGCAGCTGATGATCATGCAGGATTACCGGTCCAGTGCCCTGGTCTGCACCCCTTCCTATGCCCTGACCATGGCAGAACGATTGGAAAAGATCGGCATTGTCCCTTCGGAACTGTCGCTGCGGGTCGGCCTGTTTGGTGGAGAGCCCTGGAGCGAGGAGATGCGGCGCGAAATCGAAACTCGCTTCGGCATCATCGCT
>JAQYWA010000217.1 GCA_030145265.1 Desulfuromonas sp.
GTTTATTCTCCTTGTTAATTTAGTTTTCGTCCGGAACCTGCTGCTGCAGCAGGTTCGCGGTGTTATTCACAACGGTTCTGTTTATTGAGAGAGGGACGGCTGGTCGGGTGTCCGCCGCCGGATCTCCATCTATCATTATGGATAATGGCCGTCAATGCAATGGGATTTTGCGCGGAGGTTTTTTCCGCATGGCTTCACGGGGGGGATTAATGTTATGGTGTCGGTGATTGTTCACCGCCGTGATCCGACCTGATGCCCGAAGGGACCGCCATGCTCGATACGCCCCATTCTTTCCAGACCTTGACCCCCGGTTTCGTCATGGATGCCGTCGAGAGCCGCGGTTTTCGCTGCGATTGCCGCACCTTTGCCCTCAACAGCTACGAAAACCGGGTCTACCAGGTCGGCATCGAGGACGCCGAGCCGCTGATTGCTAAGTTTTACCGGCCGCAGCGGTGGAGCGACGGTCAGATTGTTGAAGAGCACCAGTTCTGCTTCGAGTTGGCCGACCACGAACTGCCGGTGGTGGCGCCGCTGCTCGACGCCGGGGGGCAGAGCATGTTCCACTTCGGCGGCTTTCGCGTTGCCCTCTATCCCCGCAAAGGGGGGCGCGCGCCGGAGTTGGACAACCTCGACAACCTGCTGATCCTCGGCCGCCTGCTCGGGCGCATTCACCGGATCGGTGCGCTCCGGCCTTTTGCGCAGCGGCCCCGGCTCGATTGCCTCAGCTTCGGACGGGACAGCGCGGCTCTGATCAGTGATCGCTTTATCCCGGTCGAATACAAAAAAACCTACGACGTGCTGACCGACGAGCTGCTGTCCGCCATCGACGGCATCATGGACGGGGGTTCACCGCGGTTCATTCGCACCCACGGTGATTGCCATGCCGGCAACATCCTGTGGCGCGACCAGGCCCCTCATTTCGTCGATTTCGACGATGCCCGCATGGCCCCGGCAATACAGGACCTGTGGATGATGCTCTCCGGCGACCGCGCCCGACAGACTGCCCAGCTTGCCGAAATCGTCGAGGGCTATAACGAATTCTACGATTTTAACCCGGCCGAGTTGCGCCTGGTCGAGGCCCTGCGCACCCTGCGCATGCTTCACTACAGCGCCTGGCTGGCCCGGCGCTGGGACGATCCCGCCTTTCCCGCCCATTTCCCCTGGTTCAACACGGTCCGCTACTGGGGCGAACAGGTCTTGCACCTGCGTGAACAGTTGGCCGCCCTTGCCGAGCCGTCGCTGCAGGTGCCGCTGGCGTGAGCCGGCACCGCTATTCGGCGTCGGTTTTGCCGAGTCGTCTTAACCTGATGTCGGTATTTGCGGCAACCGCCTGTGTCCGGTCACGGCCAAACCTTCCCCCGCCAAGAACCATCGCCGTTGCGATGATCATGCATTTTTATTCGGGAACATAGAGTGTTCCTTCAAGATCAATAAGTTTGTCTTGAATAAAGGCATGAGCGTCATTGAGGGCTTGGTTGTATATTTGCGGACCCAGTTCTTTGATGAAAAATCCTATGATCAATTCGGCTTTTAATTCCCCAATTGATTCATCATGCTCTTTTCTGAAATATGCTTGTACCTTCTCCGATAAAGTTCTGAGGCGGTCTTCTTTCAGTTTGATTTCCATTCCAAGTTTTCCTCGCAAACTCACGGTTAAATTTAAGTGGTGACGGTAGCTTCAAATTGCATGTGTAGCATGCCGGGCGCTATCGAAGATTTCTTGGGGGGCGGCCGCCTTTCTATGGGCAAAGGCGCAGAATTTCCCCGGCGATTTTTCCCAGCGACATGACGAATTCGGCGGCGTCGAGCTTGATCGCTTCCTTGGGCATGCCGAAGACCACGCAGCTGGCTTCATCCTGGGCGATGGTGCGGGCACCGGCGTCTCTCATTTCTTTCATCCCCTTGGCGCCGTCGTCCCCCATTCCGGTCATAATGGCGGCCACCGCGTTTTTGCCGGCGTAGCGGGCGGCGCTGCGAAAGAGCACGTCGACTGAAGGACGATGGCGAGAAACCAGCGGACCGTCTTTGACCTCGACATAGTAGCGAGCGCCGCTGCGTTTGAGCAGGGTATGGCGATTGCCTGGGGCGATCAGGGCCCGGCCGCGCACCACAGTGTCCCCGTCGGCGGCTTCTTTGACGGTGATGCGGCAGAGGCCGTCGAGCCGTCTGGCAAAGGCGGCAGTGAAGTTTTCGGGCATGTGCTGGACAATGACGATGCCGGGGGTGTCGGCGGGGAGGGTTTCGAGAAAGACCCGTAGCGCCTCGGTGCCGCCGGTGGACGCGCCGACCACCACCACCTTTTCGGTGGTCTGGATCATCGCTTTGGCGCTTGGCTTGGCAATGACCGCGTCGGCGCTCAATTTGGGTTCGGCGCGAAGGTTTGAGACGACGAGCTTTCTGGGCTGGACGCTGGCTGCGGCTTTGACCACGTCGCAGATGCGCACCTTGGCTTCCTGAAGGAATTGCTTGGTTCCCAGGGCCGGTTTCTCGATGATTTCAATGGCGCCATATTCGAGGGCCTTCAGGGCGGTTTCCGAACCTTTGTCGGTCAGGCTTGAGCACATCACTACGGGGATCGGATGCTGGCTCATGATTTTCTGCAGAAAGGTGATGCCGTCCATGCGCGGCATCTCGACATCGAGAGTGATGACGTCGGGAATGCCCTCCTTGAGTCGTTCGGCGGCGACAAAGGGGTCGGAGGCGGTCGCCATGATCTCGATGTCCGGGTCGGAGCTCAGGATGTCGGACAGGGTCTGCCGCACCACGGCGGAATCGTCGATGATCAGGACCTTGATTTTGTTGGACATGTGTCATCCCTCCAGAATTCGGAATGCAGAAGATCTTTGTCGGTTGCCTGGCTGAAAACTTGCGACATCTAGATTCCGCTCTTCATCCGTCGCGCCACTGTTGGCCGAGGCGTTTGAGAAACACCTCGCCGGTATGCGGGTAGAAAAGCAGCTTGCGGCCCCGGCCGCCGCCGATGTCCTTTGCCGTCACATGCAGTCTGTTGTGCTGCAGAATCCTCTGTGCCGCCTCAAGGTTCTGGCGACCGACGGTTTGGATTTTTGAGGGCGTTTCCGCTTCGAACATGTCGGCGCCGCCAAATATTTTCACCATAATCTCGCTTCGCTTGATGCCGCGCCGGTCAAAATATTCCAGCATGTAGCGCAGGGCGCCGTCAACATATTTGAAACTGCCGTTGTCACCGCCATGGGGGAGCATGGCATGACAGATCGCGCCGACCAGTTGCTGCGGGCTATAGAAGGTCACGGCAACGCAGGAGCCGAGCACCGTGGAGACCTCGGCGGGCGTTTCACTGACGCTCAAATCGCCCGGTTTGAGATAGGTTTTTGGCAGGTGCGACAGGGGCGTCATCGGGTGGGGTTCAGGTCAGTATTGTAATTCATCTTTTTCCGCCCGTTGGATCAGTTGCGGGATGTCGAGGATCAGCGCCACCTTGCCGTTGCCGAGAATGGTGGCCCCGGAGAGTCCTTGTGCGTCGCGGTACATACGGCCGAGCGACTTGATGACGGTCTGGTGCTCGCCGATCACGTGGTCGACCACGAAGCCGACCCGGTGGCCGTTGACGCTGGTGATGACCACCTGCTCGATGGCCGGGGCGGTGTCTTCGAGGGCAAATTCCCGGCGCAGGTTGACATAGGGGACCAGCTGGTCGCGTACCCGCACCAGGTTGCGGCCATGGGCGGCGGCGACGTCGGCTCGGGTCAGCTCGATGCATTCCTCAACGATGCTCAAGGGGATGACGAAGAAGTCGTTGCCGATGGCCACCAGCAGGCAGTTGATGATGGCGAGGGTGAGCGGGATGCGGACCCTGATGGTGGTTCCGTTGCCGGGTTCGCTGTCGATCTCGATAGAGCCACGCAGCGATTCGATGGCCCGCTTGACCACATCCATGCCGATCCCGCGGCCGGAGACGCCGGTGACTTTCTGCGCGGTGGAGAAGCCGGCGGCGAAGATCAGCTGAAACAGCTCGTATCGGCTGAGTTGGTCGTTCTCGCCGATTACCCCTTTTTCCAGCGCCTTACGGCGGATCGCTTCTTCATCGAGACCGGCGCCGTCGTCGATGATCTCGATGATGACGCTGTCGCCGGAATGGATGGCGGCCAGGCGGATGGTTCCTTGACGCTTCTTTCCTGATTGTTCCCGTTTCTCGGGGGG
>JAQYWA010000218.1 GCA_030145265.1 Desulfuromonas sp.
TGCTCCTCTGCGAGGCTCTCAAGTTGGATCGGGTCGGGCTGTATCTCAATTTCGATCGGCCGCTGAGCGTCGATGAGCAGGCCGTCTTTCGCCAGTTGGTGTCCCGCCGAGCCAGGCGGGAACCGGTCCAGTACATTCTCGGCGAAACCGAGTTCTGGTCGCTGGCGTTGCGGGTTACCCCGGACGTGCTGATCCCCCGGGCCGATACCGAGGTGCTGGTCGAAGAGGCGCTGAAAAAGGTAAACGGCCCCTGTGCTCTGCTCGATGTCGGCACCGGCAGCGGTGCCATTGCCGTCGCCCTGGCCTGTGAGCTGCCCGAAGCGCGGGTTGAGGCGGTCGATATCTCTACGGCGGCTTTGGCCGTGGCCAGCGACAATGCCCGCCGCCACGGGGTGGATGGGCGAATCGTCTTTCGTGAAGCCGATTTGCACGGGCTGGCCGGCGGACCCTACGACCTGATCGTTGCCAACCCGCCCTATATCCCGGCGGGGGATATGACCGACCTGATGCCCGAGGTGGGGGAGTTCGAGCCGCAACTGGCTTTGTGCGGCGGTGATGACGACGGTCTGTCGGCCTATCGCAGCCTGGCGGCCGGGGCACCCCGGTTGCTGCATCCCGGCGGCTGGCTGCTGGTCGAGGTTGGCATCGGCCAGGCCGATGCCGTACGCCAGCTGTTCGTGCGGGCCGGCCTGGGCGAGCTGTTCGTCCGCGATGACTATGCCGGCGTGCTGCGGGTAGTCGGTGGGCGGAATCCGGTTTTAATTTAAAATATCCGTGCCCCTGTGGCAGTTTTAGTAAAGGTTTTCTGATTGGATAAAATAGTTATTCACGGCGGTCGCCGTCTCAAAGGTGAGGTCCGGGTCAGCGGGGCCAAGAACTCGGCTCTCCCCCTGCTGTTTGCAACGCTGCTGGCTCCCGGCGTGCACCGGATCGCCAACGTTCCCGACCTGCGCGACATCACCACGGTTGAGAAACTGTTGACTACTCTCGGTGCGGAGGTGGTACGGGAGAACGGGACTTTTACCGTCGACGCCAGCGCTATCGAAAGTATCGAGGCCCCCTACGATCTGGTGCGGACCATGCGCGCCTCGGTGCTGGTCCTTGGCCCACTGCTGGCTCGTCTCGGTCATGCCCGGGTCAGTCTTCCCGGTGGCTGCGCTATTGGCGCCCGTCCCATCAATCTGCATCTTAAGGGGCTTGAGGCGATGGGGGCGAAGATTACCCTCGATCACGGTTATGTCGAGGCCCACGCCAAACGCCTGCACGGAGCCCGCATCCTGTTCGACATGCCGACGGTCGGTGGAACCGAAAACCTGATGATGGCGGCCGCGCTGGCCAAGGGAACGACGGTATTGGAAAATGCCGCCTGCGAACCGGAGATCATCGAACTGGGCGAAGCGTTGACCAAAATGGGGGCGCGCATCGAGGGGGCCGGGACCGATTCCATCACCATCGAGGGGGTTGATGAACTCACCCCGCTGGAGCACGCGGTCATGCCCGACCGTATCGAGGCCGGTACTTTTATGATTGCCTCGGCGATCACCCGTGGCGACGTGTTGGTAACCGGTACGGTGGCGAGTCACCTCGAGGCCCTGATTATCAAGCTGCGTGAGGCCGGGGCCGAGATTATCGAGGAAGCAGGGGGCCTGCGGGTCAGGGGTCCGCGCAAGATCAACTCGGTTGACATCAAGACCCGTCCCCATCCCGGTTTTCCGACCGACATGCAGGCCCAGTTTATGGCTCTCATGGCTCTCGGCACGGGAACCAGCATGATCACAGAAAACGTTTTCGAAAATCGGTTCATGCATGTTTGCGAACTGCAGCGGATGGGGGCCGATATCTCCATTGAGGGCCATACCGCTACGGTCAAGGGGGTCAAGGGGCTGCTCGGGGCGCCGGTCATGGCCACCGACCTGCGGGCCAGCGCTTCGTTGATCCTGGCCGGGTTGGCGGCTGACCATACCACAGAGGTCTCGCGAATTTACCACCTTGATCGTGGTTACGAGCGGATCGAGGAAAAGCTCAAGAGGTTGGGCGCGGATATTGAGCGAGTGCCGGAATGAAACTGCAGAAACGGTGATTAGTGATTGGTTATTCGTAATTGGGAAAACCCTTCATTTGAGCTGTTGTCGCTAATCAGAAATCACGATTCACGGGGAATTAAATAATGAGTGACTACATCACATTTGCCCTGCCCAAGGGCCGGATCATGCAGGATTCGATGGAGCTGTTTGCCAAGATCGGCATCACCTGCCCGGAAATGGATAAGGGGAGCCGCAAGCTGGTTTTCGAAAATCACGAGACCAAGTTTCGCTTCATGGCGGTGCGGGCCACCGACGTGCCGACTTATGTCGAATATGGCTGCGCTGACCTCGGTGTGGTCGGTAAGGACACCCTGCTGGAGCAGGGGAAGGATCTTTACGAGCCCCTCGATCTCAATTTCGGGTACTGCCGGATGGTGGTCGCCGAGCCGAAGGCGCTCCGCCAAGAGGACGATCCGACCAACTGGTCGAACATCCGGGTGGCGACCAAGTATCCCAACGTCACCGAGCGGTACTTTGCCGCCAAGGGGATCCAGGTCGAGCTGATCAAGCTGTACGGGTCGATTGAGCTGGCCCCGCTGGTCGGGCTCTCCGAGCGCATCGTTGACCTGGTCTCCACCGGCGCCACCCTCAAGGAAAACGGCATGGTCGAGGTCGAAACCATCGCCGAGATCACCAGCCGGCTGATCGTCAACCGGGCCAGCCTCAAGACCAAGCACCAGCGCATCATTCAGATCATTGAAGGTCTCGAGAAGGTCATCGGCGACACACCGACTTTGTCCAAGTAAACTGGCGGAACCGAAGGGTTTTGCCTGTACTGCAGGAAAGCGGCCCCGGCCGGCCCTGCCAGGGAATTAGCATATGATTCAGATGCTGCGATTTTCAGACCCCGGCTTTGCCGCGGCTTTTCGCAAAATCGAAGAGCGCGGCGAAGCGGCACCGGCCGGTGTCGATGAAACGGTACGGACCATCATTGCGGATGTGCGGGCCCGCGGCGACCAGGCGGTGTTCGACTATACCTCCCGCTTCGATCGCCTCGATCTGACCGCCGAGACGGTGGAAGTCTCTGCCTGCGAGATCGACCAGGCCATGCTGGCCATCTCCGAACGCTCCCGGGCGGCTCTGGAACTGGCGACTAAGCGCATTGCCGATTTTCACCGGAAACAGAAGACCGAAACCTGGATCTCCACCGACGAGGCGGATGTGCTGCTCGGACAGATGGTTCGCCCGCTCGACCGGGTCGGCATCTACGTCCCCGGTGGCAAGGCCGCCTATCCCTCGTCGGTGTTGATGAACGCCGTGCCGGCCAAGGTGGCCGGGGTGGCCGAGGTGATCATGGTGGTTCCCATGCCCGGCGGCGAGGTCAATCCCCACGTGCTGGCGGCGGCCCGGCTGTCCGGGGTCGACCGGATTTTCAAGGTCGGCGGCGCCCAGGCCGTGGCGGCTCTGGCCTACGGCACCGAAAGCATTCCTCGGGTCGACAAGATCACCGGGCCGGGGAACATCTACGTCGCTACCGCCAAGCAGATGGTGTTCGGCAAGGTCGACATCGACATGATCGCCGGTCCCAGCGAAATTCTGGTCATCAATGACGGCAGCGGCAACCCGGCCCATATCGCCGCCGACCTGCTCGGCCAGGCCGAGCACGACGAGCTGGCCTCATCGATCCTGATCACCACCGACGAGGAGTTTGCGCGCCAGGTCGCCGAGGCGGTCGAGACGCAGCTGCAGCAGTTGTCGCGGGAGACCATCGCCCGCAACTCCATCGACAGCTACGGGGCGATCATCCTGGCCGAAAATCTCGACGAAGTGATCGAATTCTCCAACCGTATCGCCCCCGAGCACCTGGAGCTGGCAGTGAACAATCCTTTCGAGATTCTCCCCCGTATCCGTCACGCCGGGGCGATTTTTATGGGACACCACACCCCTGAGGCGGCCGGTGATTACCTAGCCGGCCCCAATCACACCCTGCCGACCGGAGGGACCGCACGGTTCTTCTCGCCGCTGTCGGTGGATGATTTCGTCAAAAAGTCGAGTATCGTCTCCTTTTCCCGCGAGGGACTGGAGCGGCTCGGTGAAGATATCGTGCATATCGCCGAACTCGAAGGGCTGCAGGCCCACGCCCGTTCGGTGTCG
>JAQYWA010000219.1 GCA_030145265.1 Desulfuromonas sp.
TCGGCCTGATCTAAGTTTTAGCGTTTGACATCAGCAATAAAAAGGCCCGGCATTTGCCGGGCCTTTTTTGTTGCAGCGGTTGTCGCGATCAGTCGCGGAAGCAGACCAGTTTCTGGCTGACCACATCGGCCATCAGTCGCAACCCCTCTTTGGGGGCGCGGTAGACCTTGACCACCTGCTTGTAGCGACTGCTGGCCGGCATCAGCCCTTCGAGGGCGTTCGGGAGGCTGAGGCGCCAGGCGTCATTGACGAAGCAGTTGCGGTTGTCGGGGAACAGGGCCAGGTAGAAGATGTCGGCCTCGACCAAATCCTGGAAAAAGTGGGAACCGAAGGAGAGTTCAGGCATCAGGTCGCCGCTGGTGAAAGCCACCTCGGCGATGGCGGTGATGTTGTTGATTTCCGAGAAGGAGATGGGGACGCCCAGTGACGGGGTCGAGGTTCCCCAGCGGCCGGGACCGAGGAGCATGGTCGGGTTGTTGCTGCGGTCGGCGATCCGTTTGTTGAGACGGCCGACCAGTCGCGCCACCTCGTATTTTTCGGCCATCGACAGGCGGGTATATTCGGCTGCTTCGACCCAGATAATCCATTTGATCGGTTGGGAGATGTTGCCGCCCATGAAATTTCCATCGCTGCTGAAAAAAGTTTTCTCCTCGGGGATGTCGGCCGGAATTTCGACCTGGATTTCCTGCCCCTTGGTTTGCAGCGGGCGGCATTGCACCACGTTGATCTTGGCGGTGCCCTGCTGGGTGAAGTTGACGGTGAACTCGACGTCGACCGGGTACTGGTAGGCGTTTTCGAGGGTTTTCAACAGGCGCTGCATGAGGCCGGTGAAAGGCGTTTCGGACAGCAACCGGTCGAAGGTCAGCAGCCAGACGTCCTGCCCCTTGCGTCCTCGGCTTTTCAGCAGGTTCATGGTTTCGGTGTCCCTGACCCCGTACAGCGACCAGGGAATCTCGATGCCATCCTTGATGAGGTTGAGCAGCGACACCGTCTGCAAGGCATTGGCGTCGACGTTGAGCAGATCGACGTCGCGCTGGGAGAATTTGCGGGTGTCCTCGAACCCCTTGTGCGGTTTCTTAAGCGGGGCATCAAGGGCCACGATGCGCGGATAGTCGTCTTCGACCCGGTCGACGGCCCGGGTGCCCAGCCCCATCACCAGGCGCAGCATGCCGGCCTGGGGATCCATTTCCTTGTCCCAGACGAAGGTGTTATGGGAGACGCCGACTCCCGCCAGTTCGGGAAAGTAGTAGTGCTTGCGGTAGGCCCCGGAAACCCGCTGGATAAGCAGGGCCATCTGCTCGTCCTTCTGGTCGAGGCCGCGCTGCAGGCGGTAGGATAGGGCATCTTCGCTCATGGCGCTGGCGAAGATCTTGCGCACCGATTCCTCAAACTGGGCCAGGCGCTCTTCCGGCGATCCCTGGCTGACGCAGAAAAAGCTGTCGTACTTGCCGGCAAAGGCGTTGCCGAAGCTGTCTTCGAGCAGGGAGCTGGAGCGGATGATGATCGGGTACTGGCCATAGTACTCGAGCATCTTGTGAAAGCCTTCGCGGAGCGGTTCGGGAAAGCTGCCGCTCAGCATTTTTTCACGCAATTCGGCGCCGGCAGTGAAGTAGCCCTCGGTAGTCTTCTGCTGCATGAAGAGCTTCCACCAGCCGTTGTGCACGATGTACGAATAGTAGACGTTGGAGCCGACAAAGAAGGAATCGTGGTCCTCGAGGTGCTCCTGCCAGTTGAATTCCGTATCGCGCAGCAAGATGTTGCGGGCCAGCAGCATGCCGACAGCCTTGCCGCCGATGAAACCGGTGCCGATTACCCGCGACTTGATGTTGAGCAGGTCGCGTAGCGACAGGTGCTGGCGGGCCAGAGCCAGGATGCGCTCTTCGCGTCCGATCAGGTGGCGGCAGATGTGCATGACCATCCGCTGCTGCTCTTCGATGGCGGAGGGGTCGCTGGCCAATTGTTCGGCCTGCAGGAAGAGGTGGTGCCAGTGGTCGAGCTGGCGATGGGCGCTGTCTTTGGTGCGGGCGGCGATGGTGCTCAGCAGGTTGGTGGCCTCGAAGCTGTTGGCCAGCGGGATGAACTCGTCGCCCTGCTTGCGGTGGGGCAGAAACATGGTTGGCGAGCGCCGCTGCCAGACCTTGAGCGGATGAATGTGAAAGTGGTCCTCATGGTTATATACGTCAATCAGCACCTGGGTGGTGTCGCGGATACGTTCGATGGTGCGGAACGAGTGGCGGTCGCGGATCAGGGCGAAATAGGCGACGGTGTCAAGCTCGAACAGGTAGGGGCAGGTGACCCGGAAGAAGTTGCCGACCATATAGTCGGTCGCCCAGGCCGAGAGCAGGTCGGAGAGGCAGTCGAAGACGTAGAAGGTGCCTGGGCCCTCTTCGCTGATGATGGCATGAATGCGGGTGGTAAACGATTCGAAACCGAGGCGCGGCTCAAGCTGGTAGATGGTGACCTGGGGCGAGGGTTCGATCAGCGGTTCGTGGTCGCCGAAACGCAGGTAGACCAGCTTTTTTTTCTCCTGCAGGGCATGCTCGACAAACGGGCCAACAAAATTGCGATAATCGGAAATGCTATCGACCTTCCATACGACGTTGTCGCCGATGCGCAGGCCGTCGAGGATGGAATCGAGTCCGGCGTAGCCGGTAGTGACGTGGGCAGATGGGTCCATGGGGCTTCTCCGGCCGAAAGGCGTTAGCTTGGTAGGTTGAGCGAGGAAACAACAATGAGTCGTTGCACTTTTTTATAGCATGTATGCCAAGTTGGTGCCAGAAAATATAGCTACTTCGGGCCTTGGCCGGGTTGCCGTGTTTTTGAGTAAAAGTTTGAGTGGTGGATATTTGACGGCACCTCGAAAAGGAGGTATTGTTTGCGCGTTTGCTGGTGCCAAAGATTGTTTTCTCGTCCGTAAAGGGTGTCGCTGGGTCATGTGGGAGCGTACTTTATTTTCAATGTTTCGCTGTGCCGGGTATCTGTTGCTGCTCCTGATTGCCGCCTGTGCCAAACCGCCCGTCATCGTTCCTCCGTCGGTCGAAGTGCGGCCGGAAAAAGTAGAGACCTTGTCTCCGGTCTCCTGGGATGCCATCGAGGGATGGCGGCAGGATGATTTATCCCGGGCCTTGGAGCCGCTGCTAAATAGTTGCCGGGTGCTGAAAAGACGTGAGGGTTGGGCCGAGGTCTGCCGCGACGCCGCTGCTCTCGATGGCGCCGACCGTCTGGCGCTGAGGACTTTTTTTGAGGAACGCTTCGTCCCGCATCGGGTGCGCAACAGCGACGGCAGCGATACCGGTACCATTACCGGTTATTACGTACCAGACCTGCGCGGCAGCCGAACCCGCTCGGAGCAATACCCCTATCCGCTGTATGGCATTCCCGATGATTTGCTGGTGATCGACCTGCGCAGCCTCTATCCCGAGCTCGGCGACTACCGCCTGCGCGGGCGGCTCGAGGGGCGACGGGTGGTCCCCTACTGGAGCCGCGGCGATATCGATCAGGGCCGGGGCGCCGTTGCCGGCAAGGAGCTGTTCTGGGTTGCCGATCCGGTGGACCTGTTTTTTTTGCACATTCAGGGGTCCGGCCGGATTCTCCTCGATAATGGGGGGAGTGCCATGGTTAATTATGGTGACCAGAACGGCCATCCTTATCGTTCTATCGGCAAGCTTCTTATTGATCAGGGGGAGATGACTCGCGACCAGATGTCGATGCAGAACATCCGGCGATGGGCGCAACAGAACCCGGATCTGGTTAAGCGCCTGCTGGCGGAAAATCCCAGTTATGTCTTTTTCATCGAACGGCCGCCGAGCATGATGAGTCCTCCCGGGGCCCTGGGCGTTCCCCTGTCTCCTGGTCGGAGCTTGGCGGTAGATCCCCGCACGATTCCCCTGGGCGCCCCGGTTTTTCTCGATACGACCTGGCCTTCGAGTCCGGCCCCCTTGCAGCGGCTTATGGTTGCCCAGGATGCCGGTGGCGCCATCAAGGGCGCAGTGCGGGCCGACTTCTTCTGGGGGATGGGAGGCTTTGCCGGCGATTATGCCGGCAAGATGAAGCAACCAGGCCGTCTTTGGGTGTTGCTCCCCCGGGGGCTGAATCCCTGACGTCGCCAAGATAGCGTGCGGGCTGTGGATTAGCTCCGTACGGGATTGAGACCCGTTCCGTCTGCACGTCTAAGCG
>JAQYWA010000220.1 GCA_030145265.1 Desulfuromonas sp.
TACTTCGACAAAGCGGGGTTGGTGTCGTTAAGTGACCAACTCCGACGCTTTCAGAACGCCACGTGAACCGCCGTGTACGGAACCGTACGCACGGTGGTGTGGGAGGACGGCGGGGGCGACCCCGCCTCCTACCCGATGTCAAAGACAATATGGCAACGCAATGTCGCAGAGCCGCAGAGAAAACCTGAGATTTGACTTGTTTTTAGAGATTTTCCCCTGCGTCTTTGCGGCTCTGCGTTAATATTATGTTTTGCTTTGAGGTTTAGTAGATCCCATGCCCTTGTCCACTGAGCTACCGTCCCGCTCGCTTCGCCGTCCGCTGCTGCAGCTGCTGGCCGGTTCGGTCTGTATCAGCTTTTCGCCGATTTTCATCAAGCTGGCGGATGTCGCACCCGACACGGCCGGGTTCTACCGCATGCTCTTCTCCGGCCTGGCGCTGCTGCTCTGGATCGGGATCGCGCGGATCTCCTGGCGGATGCCGCGCAAGGCGGCGCTGGTGCTGGCGGGCGGCGGGCTGTTTCTCGGTGTCGACTTCATGTGCTGGCATCGCAGCATCCACCTGCTCGGCCCCGGTCTGTCGACCCTGCTGGGGAATTTTCAGGTCTTCTTCACGGCAGTCTTTTCCTGGCTGCTGCTGCGACAGAAGCTCTCTCCCCTGTTCATCGCCGCCGTGCTGCTGGCCCTGACCGGGCTGCTGCTGATCACCGGGATCGACCTGGCGGGCTTGGATGAGGGCACCCGGCTCGGCATCGCTCTGGGCCTCGGCACCGCGGTCTGCTATTCAGGCTATATCCTGCTTATCAAACAGTCCATGGCGCATCCCGCCGTCAGCGGCGTCTCGGCTATGCTGGTCATCTCGCTGGTTTGCATGAGTTTCATGGGGTTGGTGACAGTGGCTGGCGGCACCTCGTTCGAAATCCCTGACAACCGTTCACTGCTGGCCCTGATCGGCGTCGGGGTGCTCAGCACCACCCTCGGTTGGTCGCTGATTTCTTCGGCCATGCGTCACGTGCCGGCCACAATTGCCAGCCTGGTCTTGCTGCTGCAGCCGGCGCTTTCCTTCGCCTGGGACGTCCTCATCTTTCACCGCCCGACCTGCGGCCGCGAGGCCTTCGGCATCGCCCTGATCCTGACGGCGATTTATCTCGGATCCCGGCGCAGACCGGAGAAATGATCATCTGCGCGCTCTTCGGTTTTTTTACCCCATCATATGTATCCACTCATGTGTGTTGACATGTGAGTAAAATAGTAGGAAAATATTTATTCATTTTTCATAGTAACTGGCTTGTTGGCCAGGCCAGCGGTTTTGCTCTTTTTCCCCTTCGCTCCGAGAGAAGATTTTATCGTGACCGTAACCATGCCCTTCATCGGTCTGCTTAACAATACGGCGCTGCTGCTGGCGCTCGGGGTCCTTTACGGAACCCTTCAGCATCGCTCCGAGACCTGGGGCTGGAAGCTCTCCCGCGGTTTTTTCCTCGGAGTGATCGCGGTCGGGGTGATGTTGAATCCTTGGGCGCTGGCTCCTGGCGTCTTTTTCGACACCCGCACGATTCTGCTCAGCGTCAGCGGAATGTTTCTGGGTCTTGTCCCCACCACGGTCGCCATTGTCATGGCTGGTCTGTACCGGATTTACGCCGGAGGGGCAGGAACCTTTGTCGGCACGGCGTGGGTTGTCGTGTCGGGACTAATGGGGGTTGCCTGGGCCTGGCGTCGCCGTCAGCCGTCCTGCCAGCTCTCTGCGGGGGAATTTTACCTGTTCGGTCTGATTGTGCAGGTGGTCATGCTGCTGCTGATGTTGGCCCTGCCGGATTCCCTTGCCATACCGGTTCTGCAAGAGGTTGCCCTCCCCATCCTGTTGATCTTTCCGGTTGCTACCGTCCTGCTGGCCAAACTGCTGGCGGTGCAGGAGCTGCAGCTGCGCAATCAACGGGCTCTCGACCAGAGTGAACGCAAGTATCGGGAATTGGTCCAAAATTCCAGGGTTGTCCTGATTCGCCTGGATGCCTCCGGCAACCTGACCTTCATCAACGACTATGCGCAGAAACTTTTCGGTTATCGCAAAGAAGAGATTCTCGGTAAAAGCGTGATCGGAACCATCGTCCCCATAACGGATTCAGATGGACGGAATCTCGAGGCCATGGTTAAAGGGATCCTTGTTTCCCCGGAGCTTTTTCTGGAAAATGAGAACGATAATATCTGCCGTGACGGCCGACGTGTCCGGGTGCTCTGGAAAAACACTCCACTGCGCGATGCTTCGGGAAAAAATCTCGGCGTTCAGTGCATCGGCCATGATCTGACCGAACTGAGACGGGCAGAGGCCATCCTGCAGGCGAAAGAGCAGCAACTTCAGCATCTGTTCGACGTTTCACCCGTGGCGCTGGCGATTTCGGAAAAAAACCAGAATATCGTTTATCTGAGCCGCAAATTCATCGATCTGTTCGGCTACACTCTCGAAGACATCCCCAATATCGAGGTATGGCGGTCGCTGGTCTACCCCGATGTCGCATACCGTGAAACGGTCAGGCAGCGTTGGAACGCAGCCGTGGCCAGGGCCAGGGCCGTGGAAGGACAGGCCGAATTCGAACCGCAAGAGGTTCAGGTGACCTGCAAGGACGGCGCGGTCCGCGATGTGGTGGTGCTCTTTTCATCGATCGGTGAGAAAGATATCGTGATGTTCAACGATGTCACCCGCGAGCGGGAGTTAGCCCGCATGAAGAGCGAGTTCATCGCTACCGCCGCCCACGAACTGCGAACCCCGCTTGCCTCGGTCAGGGGTTTCACCGAACTGCTGCTCAACATTAAGAGTTTTGATGAATCGCAGCGGGACGAGTACCTGTCCATCGTCTACGAAAAGACCGAGGTGCTGGAAAAAATCATCGATGATCTGCTCGACCTCGGGCGCGTGGAGTCCGGAAGGATGATTCACCTGGAAAAAGGTTCCTGCGACATCCGCGCCCTGGTTGAGTTTTCGACCCGTTCCTATCAGAAGGAGTTTCGCGACCGCCCTATCGAATTCAACTGGCCGGGGCCGGGGCCGGGGTCGGAGCCTGGAGTCCTCCTGGCCGATTCGGGGAAAATCGGCCAGGTGCTGGAGAATCTGCTCAGCAACGCGGTGAAGTTCTCCCCACCGACCAGCCCTATCCGGGTCAGTGGTTCGACTGTTGATGGCGAGGTGCGGATCCTGGTGCGCGATGAGGGGATGGGCATGGCCCCGGACCAGGCCGCCCGTGCTTTTGACAAGTTCTACCGGGCCGACAGTTCTGATACCGGCGTTTCCGGAATGGGGCTGGGGATGGCCATTGCCAAGGGTATCATCGAGGCCCACGGTGGCCGCATCCAGGTGGAAAGTGAACTAGGCAGGGGGACTACGTTTTCGTTCACCCTGCCGACGGAACAATAGCTCCCGCCAAAGGTTCTATTCCTGCTCGCCCGTCTCTTCGCTGCACTGCTTGACCACATCCTTCAGCCAGCTGATTTCCTCGGGAACGAACTCTTTGGAGAACTCGGTGCCGACGTTTACCGCCCAGTGCAGGGTCGGGGTGGACATTTCGGCGACGGCATAGCCGGGAAAGGCCACGTAGCTGACCGACTCCTTGGCCCAGGCGGTCAGGCGCTCTTCGCTGTCGAACAGCATCATGTAGTGCTTTCCGTCGGATTCGAGAAAAATCGGGGGAATGGCGTCATTTTCCGAAACCGCGGTCTTGCCGGCCTTGGCTTCTTCGTCAACGGTGGGGATGTAAAAGTTCGTGTTGAGTACCAGGTTGTAATACTGGGCGTGCTCGTTGTCGTCCCGGATAAACTTCTCCAGGGCCTGATCGAGTTCGGTCATGTTGTGGGTCCTTTCATCCGGGGTAGCGGTCAGCAGCATTCGCGCTCGATCTGGTCGAGCAGGGCGAGCGCTGCGGTGTCGTCGTGTTCCTCGAAAATTTCGTAGAGATTGTTGATGTAGGTGTGGATCAGAAATAGTTCGTCGATACCACGGCCGTTGTTCTCCCGGGGCTTGCCGACCCGGGCCAGTTTTTCCTTGAATTTTTCCCAGAAGACGGTGCTTTTATCGGGGTCATCGATGTGGCGGCGCAGCATTTCCATCAGTCTTTTCGAGTTTCCCTCGCAGTCGATGTTCTGGTAGGTGACGTAGCGGTCTTTTTGGCACTGCAT
>JAQYWA010000221.1 GCA_030145265.1 Desulfuromonas sp.
CCCCTTCGGCAATCCCCGCACTACCAGTTCATATGACTCGTCGATCATCGCCAGCACGTCCGCATCGGGAATCGACCCGTCGAGCACCACCGTGTTCCAGTGGCGCTTGTTCATGTGGTAGCCGGGCAGCACGGCGGGATAATACTCGCGCAGCATCTCGGCCTTGAGCGGGTCGCACTTGAGGTTGAGCCGCAACGGGGCCTCGTCGGTGCCGACCAAGGCGAACATCTTGCCGCCGACCTTGACCACCAGGGTCACCAGGTCGAAGGGAAATTCCTCAACGGCGCCAGGCTTGGCGTTGAGGTAGGCGCGCAATGACTCCAGATTCATAATCCTCCCTTGTTTACGAATACGTCAGCGAACCGAAGAAAAAGGTGCTGCCCCTTGCACCCTGAGGTTCCTAGTCTAAACTATACCTTCAAGATAATAAGCAACATCATAATCACAGGAGGCAGCATGATTCGCAACGTTTGGTTGATCGCCCTGACTGCAGCACTGGCCATAACCACGGGATGCAGCAAGGAAGAAGCTCCACCGGCGGCTTCCCCCACACCGGCACCGACGGTGGAACAAGCCGTTGAAAAACCGGCCCCCAAAGCCGCCATGGAACATGTCATGGACAAGGCACACCAGGGCATGGACGAAAAAACCCACGAAGCGATGCAGACCGCGCATGAGGGGATAAAAGATGCCCACGAGACGGCCATAGCCACAATGGTAACGGGCCAGAAGATTTATGAAAAAACCTGCGCCGCCTGCCACAACACCGGCGTCGCCGGGGCCCCCAAAACTGGGGATAAAGCAGCTTGGTCCGCCTACAGCGCCGAAGACATCGACGGCCTTTTGCAGGTCGCGATCACCGGTGCTGGCGCCATGCCGCCCCGGGGCGGCAACCCCGACCTCAGCGATGAGGACGTCCGCGCGGCAGTCATCTACATTCTCGACCAGAGTCGCTGACAGACAACGAGAAAACTCGAACGGAAAATGGCGCGACTGCTTCACATCAGCAGTCGCGCCACTCTTTTCATCAGGGCTTGCGGGCCGCCAGGATCCCGGCCCCGTTCGGCAACTCCAGCGACAACCGCTCGAGCTGCTCCAGCCCGGCGTTCTGTAATAGATCCCTCAACTCAGGTTCACTGTAAGCCTGCCCGTCCGGCGTCCCCAGCAGCATATTCAGGGAAAACAGCGCCGGAAACAGCGGCGCCGTGCGATCCGCCTGCAGGATGAACTCCTGCACCAACAACAGGCCCCCCGGCTCCAGCGCCGCGACCGCTTTCGCCAGCAGTCTGGCGCAATCCGCCGTTCCTTCACCGTGCAGCACGTGAGAAAGCCAGGCCACGTCATACGATCCGGGAATCGGATCGCGCAGGAAATCGCCCGCCGCAAATTCGATGCGTCCGGCCATATCGAAACGGGCCAGGGTCTGCTCGGCAAAAGGCCGGGTGGTCGGCAAATCGAAGATCACCCCCTGCAGCTGGGGATTCTGCCGGCAGAAATGGATGACGTAGGTTCCCGGCCCGCCGCCGAGATCAAGCAGCCGCCGACGCCCCGACAAGTCGACCTGGCCTGCGACCCGGGGGGCGATCAGCATAGCCAGTTCGAACATCCCCATCAGAAAGCTTTCTCGCTCCGCCTCCCCGGCGTCATGGGAAACCCGCCGGCGCACCGGGCCGCCGCTGCGCACCGACTCGTCAAGCCGGGCCCAGCCTTCGACCAGATGCTGGTGATGCAGGATGATATGGCCAAGATAGCCCGGCGCCGACCGGTCGAGAAACTCGGCGGCAGCAGGCGTCGCCGCATAGCGATCCCCTTCCTTCATCAACAGTTCCAGCGCCGTCAAAGCATCCAGCAGCATCGCCAGCCCGCGCTCGGAAAGACCGAGCTGTCCGGCCAGTTCGGCCGCCGTCAAACACTGCGTCGCCAGCGGGGTAAACAGGTCGAGCTTGACTCCCGCATGCAGGGCACAGGTGCTCCAGTAACTTCCCGAGAGTTTCAGCAGTTCGGCCGGGTTCCAGTTCGCAACAGACATGCAACCTCCCCTGTTAAAACCGTGCAGACCATCCGTACTTTTTTAAGAACTTATTTTATCACAGAAAAAAATGGTTAAACGATCGAGGCCGGCCGCATCAGATGCGGCCGGCCCCAGGGATTCATCATTATACTACCGTGCGGCACTATTTTATCCAGGAATCTCGCTCAGCGGGATTCCCATCGCCTCGGCCACCCCTTTGCCGTAGGCCGAGTCGGCCTTCAAGCAATTGCCGATGTGGCGAAGCTTGATGTCTCGCGGGGCATCCCCCATGGCGCGACCGGTGTTGCCGAAGAGCAATTGCTGCTGCTCGGCGTTCATCAGCCGGAACAGGTTGCCGGCCTGGCTGTAGTAATCGTCGTTATCCTCGCGATGATTCCAGTGATCGGCGGCCCCTTCGAGGCTCAAGGGGGGCTCGGAGAAGTCGGGCTGCTCCTGCCATTCGCCGAAGCTGTTAGGCTCATAGCCCAGGGTGCTGCCGTGATTGCCATCGGTCCGCATGGCGCCGTCGCGATGATAACTGTGGAAGGGGCAGCGGGGCTTGTTGACCGGAATCAGGTGATGGTTGACGCCGAGCCGGTAGCGCTGGGCGTCGCCGTAGGAGAAGAGCCGCCCCTGCAGCATCTTGTCGGGGGAGAAGCCGATCCCCGGGACGATGTTGGCCGGGTTGAAAGCGGCCTGTTCGACTTCGGCAAAGTAGTTGTCCGGGTTGCGGTTCAATTCGAGCATCCCGACGTCGATCATCGGATAGTCGCCGTGGGGCCAGACCTTGGTCAGGTCAAAGGGGTTGAAGGGGAATTTGGCGGCGTCCTTTTCCGGAACCACCTGGATCTGCATCTTCCAGCGCGGGAAATCCCCCTTCTCCAAGCTCTCGTACAGGTCACGCTGATGGCTCTCGCGGTCCTTGCCGATGAGCATCTCGGCCTCCTGGTCGCTCAGGCACTTGATTCCCTGCTGGGTCTTAAAGTGAAATTTGACCCAGAACCGCTCATTGTTGGCGTTGAGCAGGCTGTAGGTATGGCTGCCGTAACCGTTCATGTGCCGATACGAGAGCGGAATGCCCCGCTCGCTCATGGTGATGGTCACCTGTTGCAGCGCCTCGGGAAGCAGGCTCCAGAAATCCCAGTTGTTTTTGGCGCTGCGCAGGTTGGTGCGGGGGTCCCTTTTCACAGTGTGATTCAGGTCCGGGAACTTGAGGGGATCTTTGAGAAAAAAGACCGGGGTGTTGTTACCGACCAGATCCCAGTTGCCCTCCTCGGTGTAGTACTTCATGGCAAAACCGCGGATGTCCCGCTCGGCGTCGGCCGCGCCGCGCTCGCCGGCCACAGTGGAGAAGCGTACGAACAGTTCGGTCTTCTTGCCTACCGCCGAGAAGATCTTCGCCTTGGTGTATTTGCTGATGTCGTGGGTGACGGTAAAGGTGCCGTAGGCGCCAGAACCCTTGGCGTGCATGCGCCGCTCCGGGATCACCTCCCGATCGAAGCTTGCCAGCTTCTCCAGAAACCAGACATCCTGGAGGAGCACCGGGCCGCGGGGACCGGCGGTCATGATGTTCTGGTTATCGACAACGGGGGCACCGGCGTTGGTGGTCAGTTTCTTTTCGTCTGACATCGATTTCCTCCTATTATTTTCGTTACCGGTAGAACCTTTTTCAACAACGCCCTCCATCTCAAGACTTTTTGCGAAAGCATCATCATTGATCCGACCTTTCCCTTACACGGCTCAACCATTATGGCCGGCAGGATAAGCCCGAATTAAAAGTATAGCCGCCCTAAAGCAGCCTGCAATCCTACACAAGAATTTCATTATCACGCTCAGGTCCCCAGCCCCGGCTGCGATTTGACAATGCATTAATCATTATGGTACAAATGATTCGTATTGAAACAATTTCAACAGAAACCGTCTTGACTGCTAATCAGTCCACGCATACCACAAGGATCAAATTCTTAATGTCTGCCGACAACTTAACCCATCAGCTCCCACCAGAAACCTCCACCCAGGCTGAGGAACCATCGCGGAAGCCGGCTGTCGAGTCGCTCACAGCACCGCCGCAGATCCCCGAAGCCAGCTACGATCTGCGTATTTTCCAGTCGTTGAGGCGCATTATCCAAAGCATCGAGATTCATTCG
>JAQYWA010000222.1 GCA_030145265.1 Desulfuromonas sp.
TAATTTCGGGACATACGCTTTGGCGGATTTTTTATATTTATACTGCGGAGGGGATCGTGAGGAACAGGGCACTGCTGAGGGTTTTACCTTTTGCCTTATTCATGGGCTTCATCGGCATCGAGGAAGGAGCGCGTTTTCTGCGCGACCAAGGGCTGATTGACTTCACCGACCTGGACCTTCTTTACCTTTATCCCATCAAGGCCGGACTGGTCGGGCTAGCGCTGATTTTACTGGCGAAGAATTATGGCGAAATTCGCCTGCGGGATTTCGCCCGGGTCGGGCACACAGCAATCAGCGTTGTGTCAGGGTTGGTGATTTTTGTTCTGTGGATCAAGATGGACTGGGGATTCGCCACCCTCGGCAATCCGCAGGGGTTCACCCCAAACGTGATCGATGATGACAGCATGCGGCTGTTCATGATAACGACACGAATGGCCGGGGCGGTGCTGGTGGTACCCGTCATGGAGGAGTTGTTCTGGCGCTCGTTCCTGCTGCGTTACGTGATCGACAGCGATTTCTCAAAAATCGGCATCGGCCGATTCACCTGGCCGTCCTTTCTGATCATTACCATTTTGTTTGGGCTGGAACACAACTATTACCTGGCCGGCATGATGGCCGGCGCCGTCTTCAACATATTGCTCTACCACACCCGCAGCATCGCCCAGTGCATCCTCAGCCACGCTGTCGCTAACCTGGCCCTGGGGGTCTACGTGCTACAGAGCGGACAGTGGCGATTCTGGTAAGGACCAGCCGTAGCCGTCCGTTCACTTTTCCCCGTTCTTCCCCGGACCGAACTTGCGCAGAGATTCGGCCATCTGCCGCAGGCGCCTGTCAACCAGGCCGTTGACCGTCCCTTCGGGCCAGCTGCCATCCTCCTGCCGCTCTCCTGCCGGCGTTCCAGTGAGAATTTCAATCCCTTCGTCAATCGTCGATACCGCCCAGATACGGAACTGACCACCGGCGACCGCCTCGATCACTTCCTTGTTCAGCATCAGGTTCTTCACGTTCTGCACCGGAATCATAACCCCCTGCTCACCAGTCAATCCTTTCGCCTTGCACACGGTATAGAACCCCTCGACCTTTTCGTTTACCCCGCCGATGGGCTGAAGATGCCCGTGCTGGTTAACCGAACCGGTCACTGCGATCCCTTGACGGACCGGCCGGCCGGACAAAGCCGAAAGGAGGCCGTACAGTTCGGTGGACGAGGCGCTGTCGCCATCGATGCCGCCGTACGACTGCTCAAAACAGATCGAGGCGGCCAGCGCCAGCGGCTTATCCTGGGCAAAGCGGTCACCGAAGAAGCCGGCGAGAATTAGCACCCCCTTGTCATGGGTCGGCCCGGAAAGCTTGACCTCCCGCTCGATGTTGACCATCCCTCCTTTGCCGAGATAGGTGCGCACCGTCACCCGCGAGGGTTTGCCGAAGGAGTAATCGCCGAGCATGTACACCGACAGACCGTTGACCTGGCCGACCACGGAGCCGTCAGTGTCGACCAGGATCGAGCCTTCATCGATGAATTCCTGGATCCGCTCCTCGACCTTGTTGGAGCGGTAGGTCTTGGCTTCAATGGCCAGCTCGACGTGGGCGGCGCCGACCAGAGCCTGGTCTTGACGGACAGCGTAGAACGAAGCCTCGCGGATGAGGTCGGCAATATCGAGAAAGCGCGAGGAGAGGCGTCCCTTGTCCTCGATCATCCGGGCCGAATACTCGACCAGCCGGGCCACCCCGGCCGGTTCAAAATGCCGGATGTTCTCTTCGTTGCACTTGGCGGCGACGAACAGGGCGTACTGCTGGACATTTTCCCAGGTGTTTTTCATCATCCGGTCAAAGTCGGCCTTGACCTTGAAATATTTGCGGAAATCCGGATCGAGGGTGTAAAGCAGGTAGTAAAGTTGCGGGGTGCCGATCAGGATGATTTTGCAGTCGAGGGGAACCGGCTGGGGTTTCAGGGAGACGGTGGCAATCAGGCGGAACTGCTCGGCCATGTCTTCTATCTTTACTTCCCGCTTGCGGATGCTGCGCTTGAGGGCCTCGTAGGTAAAGACGTTAATCAGCACTTCGCGACAGTCGAGAATCAGGTAGCCACCATTGGCCCGGTGTAGAGCCCCGGGCTTGATCATGGTGAAATTAGTGATGGCGTTGCCCATCTGAATGACGTGCTCGATACGGCCAAACAGGTTAAAATAGGTGGGGTTGGCTTCGTACACCACCGGGGCGCCGCTCAACTCGCCGTTGTCGATGAACAGGTTGACCCGGTAACGATCAAAGGACGGCTCCTGGCTCAGCCCCTTAAGCCCTGGGATGGGCAGACTCGGCCCTTCCGATGGTCGGAACTCATCGATCCGCTCGAGGATGTTTTTCGTGCAGTCGGCAAAATGCTCCAGCACTTGGTCGTAGTCCCGGTATTTTTCCTCCAGCTCCTCAAACAAGTGGCCGACAGCTAAGTGCAGCACCTCTTTTTCCATTTTGAGGGTCGCGGCCCGCATCTCCTTTTCCTGGTCGCGAACCTGCCGCATCACCTCGGCCAGTCGCTCCTGCAGCTCGCTCCCACTCTGGTCGAGGGTGGCCCGTTCTTCGTCGGAGAGATCTTCGTATTCCTGCTGCGACAGGGGCTGGCCGTCCTTGGTCGGAACCAGTACCAGTCCGCTCACTGACCGCTGCAGTACGAAATGTTTGCGGTTGGCCTCGACTTCAAGCTCTTCGTACAGGCGGTGGTGCTTTTCCTGGTAGTCGCTGGCAATCTGATTTTTCTGCTGCTCGTATTCCTTGCTTTCGAAAACCCGGGGAATTTCCTCGGCCAGACGTACAACCAGCGCCTCCACATCCTTCTGCAGCTGGCGCCCCATACCGGCCGGCATACGCAGACAGACGGCCCGGCCGGATTCCTTGAAATCGTTGAGGTAGCACCAATCTTCCGGTACCGGTTCATTGGCCGCCCGCCGGCTGAGCAGCTTTTTGATGGTCGAGGAGCGTCCGGTTCCCGGCTCACCGAGCACAAAAACGTTGAATCCACCGTCCCTGATTCCGAGGCCGAATTCGATAGCGGTCAGCGCCCGGTCCTGGCCGATGGTCCCTTCCAGGGGTGGCAGTTCTGCGGTTGAAGTGAACTCGAATTGGGCCGGGTCACATTGCCAGGCCAGCGCATCCGGTGAAAGAAGCAAATGTTCCAAATTTCGCCCCCGCTCTCAAGATATTGGATTTCCGGATTGATGCTTTCGCAAAAAATATTGAGATGGCTAAGCAAAAATTTCGCCATACAAGGCTTAGCGGTTTTTCAGGTGTGAAGGCATACATCAGGTATGTCGAAGTCCTGAAAAACCGCTGGAACGCTGGAAGGCGGACTTTTTGCGACGCCATCAGGATTCGAGCGTAACCGGCGCTTCAAGGTAGCTCTTGACGGTAGTCAGAAAATCCGCGGCATCGGCCCCGTCGAGAATCCGGTGATCGGCCGACAGGGTCAGGCGCAGCATCGGCGAGATCCCCGGCTCACCGTCGTCGTTGACCACCACCTCGCCGCGGATCGTCCCTATTGCCAGAACCGCAGCTTGGGGAGGCGTGACAATGGCGCTGAAGGATTCTACCCCAAGCATTCCCATGTTGGACACGGTGAAGGTCCCGCTGGCCATCTCAGCTTTGGTCAAAAGCCCCTGGTGTGCCTTGTCGGCTAGCTCGGCGGCTTTGTGACTGAGTCCCCGCAGGGTCAGCCCACCACAGTCGGAAAGGACGGGATAATAGAGGCCCCCGTCGGTGGCTACCGCCATCGCCAGATTAATCTCCGGCTGTTCGGTCGCTTCTCCATCGATCCAGAGGCTGTTGACCCAGGGGTGCTCCTTGAGCGAACAGACACAGGCGGCGAGGATAAAGTCGTTGACCGTGACGCCGAGACTCTTGCGCAGACTGATCACGTCGGTCATATCGACAGCAACAGTAACGAAAAAGTGCGGAATGGTCTGCCAGCTCTCAACCATCTTGCGGGCAATAATTCGCCGCACCTTAATTGATTTCCCCTTCTTAACGCCCCCCGACTCCCCCACACTCCCCGAGGCCCGATCGATTACCGCCAGCAGCGTGCCGACCGGAACGGTTTCCCCTTCAGCCACCTTGAGGACGAGGACTTCGCCAGCTTCGGACGACTCGATCCTGATGGTTTCGC
>JAQYWA010000223.1 GCA_030145265.1 Desulfuromonas sp.
CTTCAGGAAGAACTTAAAAAACGGGTACGCGTCGACCGCCCCAAGGTGGTACAAGACATCGCCGAAGCACGCGACCATGGTGATCTCTCTGAAAACGCGGAATACGATGCCGCCAAGAATCACCAGGGGTTCATTGAAGGCCGGATCAAGGAACTGAACGATAAAATTGCCCGTGCCCAGGTGATCAACCCGGCGGAACTCGACACCGATAAGGTTGTTTTTGGCGCCACGGTGACTATTCTCGATGTCGATTCCGACAACGAAGTGACCTACCAGATTGTCGGTGAAGACGAGGCGGACCTGAAAGAGGGGAAAATTTCGGTAACTTCCCCGGTAGGTAAAGCTCTCATCGGCCACAAACTCGATGACGAAGTGCACATCAAGGTCCCCTCGGGCCAGCGCGTCTATGAAATCATCGACATCAAATACGAATAACAAGGGAGTCGACTTATGAGCCAGAAAATCACCAATGACATGACCTTCCATCAGGTCATGCAAATGGACCCGGAAGTTATCAAAGTTCTCGGCCAGTTTCAGCTCGGCTGCGTCGGCTGCATGGGCGCCATGAACGAAACCCTCGAGCAGGGAGCTACTGCTCATGGTCTCGACGTCAATGAACTGCTCAAGGCGCTCAACGCCATTTTCGATAAGTAAAGGGGAGGGGAGATGCCCCTGACTCCCTCCCGACAACGCGTCAAGCAACTGCTGTCGACCCCCCTAGAAACCATCCGGGGGGTCGGCCCCCGCCTCGTTGAAAAATTCTCCAAGCTAGGCCTCAATACCGTGGAGGATGCCCTCTACACCCTCCCGTTTCGTTACGAAGACCGCAGAACAATCCGTAAAATTTCCCAGCTTCGCAATGGCTGTCAGGAAGTATTTTTCGGGGAGATTCTCGCTGCCGGCGAAACTATGACATCCCGAAACCGCAAGAAAATGTTTGAGGTCATCGTTGGGGACGGATCGGGTCAAATCGTTCTGAAATGGTTCCGCTACCGGCGCGATTGGCATAAAAAACACTTTGCCATCGGGAAAAAGGCCTTTTTTATCGGAGAGGTCAAGAGGTATGGCGCGATTCGCGAAGTTCATCACCCTGACGCAGAATTTGCTGATGGGGAAGGGGGGATGGAGCAACTCATCGCTTCCGATCCCCTCAACTATGGCCGCATTCTTCCTGTCTACCCTCTGACCGAAGGGCTGCACCAGAAAACAGCGCGCAAGATCTGGAAAGAGGTGGTCGATCATTTCGCCCCGTACCTGGTCTCCTCGATCCCCGAAGAAATCCAGAAACGTAGACGTCTTATGCCGCTTCAGGCAGCCATGCGTCAGGTGCACTGGCCCGATAATGACAGCGACATTGACCAGCTCAACAGGACCCTCGACTCTGGGCACAGAACCCTCGTCTATGACGAGTTCTTTTATCTCGAACTCGGCTTGGCGCTGAAGCGGCGCGGTATTGTGCTTGAGAAGGGGATCCCTTTCACTGTCGAGCATCGCTACACCAAGCCGCTTGCAGCCATGCTTCCCTTTCGATTGACCAATGCCCAGCGCCGGGTTCTCGGTGAAATCAAGCTAGACCTGATGCAGCCCCATCCGATGAATCGCCTCATTCAGGGAGACGTCGGCAGCGGGAAAACGATCGTGGCCCTGATGGCTGCACTGGTAGCCATCGAAAACGATACCCAGGTAGCCATCGTTGCCCCGACGGAAATACTTGCCGAGCAGCATTTCCTGAACTTTCGTCATTGGCTCGATCGCCTGGGGCTCAAGGTTGTCCTGCTTTCAGGATCGATGACTGCGAAAGAGAAGCGGGAAGCGGTTGAGATGATCAGGCAGGGGGCGGCACACCTGGTGGTAGGAACCCACGCGGTCCTGCAGGAGGGGGTCGAGTTTGAGAGACTCGGACTCGGAATTATCGACGAGCAACATCGCTTTGGCGTCAAGCAGCGCGGGGTGCTGAAAAAGAAGGGACAGAGCCCTCATGTTCTGGTCATGACAGCGACCCCGATTCCCCGAACTTTGTCATTGACCCTCTATGGTGATCTGGCCCTGTCGGTTATCGACGAACTTCCTCCTGGACGCACTCCGATAGTCACCCGAATTGTCATGGAGCGCTCCAGAGAACGTGAATATTCCTTTATCAGGACCGAGCTCAATGCCGGTCGCCAGGGATATATCGTTTATCCCCTGGTCGAAGAATCGGAAAAAACAGACCTTCGAGCCGCCAGCGAAGGGGCTGAGCATCTGGCCGCCGCCTTTCCTGATCATACCATCGGCCTCATTCACGGTCGCATGAAGGCCGATGAAAAAGAAGCGGTCATGCAGAACTTCAAGGATGGAAGGATCGATATCCTGGTATCGACCACGGTCATTGAGGTCGGTATCGATGTTCCTAACGCCACAATCATGATGATCGAACACGCCGAACGTTTCGGACTGGCCCAGCTCCATCAACTGCGTGGGCGGGTAGGGCGGGGCAGTGCCAAGAGCACCTGCCTGTTGCTTCGCAGCGATCGCTGCAGCGAAGATGGTTTGCGCCGTCTGCAGGTCATGACCGAAACCACCGATGGTTTCCGCATCGCCGAAGCCGATCTGGAAATTCGCGGACCGGGAGAATTTCTCGGGACCCGGCAGTCGGGCATGCCCGATTTCCGGGTAGCCAATCTTTTGCGGGACGGAAGGATTCTGGAAGAAGCCCGCGAGGATGCGTTTGCGCTGGCCAATGATCCTGAATTTCTTGCCGACATGAAATATGTCCAGCTGCGTCAGGTTCTTCTGCAGCGCTGGGGAAGTCGTTTGGAACTGGCCAATGTGGGCTAAATACCTCAAGTAAAATCTTGAAAATCTCCATATCCGCTTGATATTCAGCCACTTCCCGACCTACCTTTACGTTTCAAGAGGTGGTCTCATTAACGAGGATTTGAGGAAAGAATCCATGGCAATCAACCCTAAACGCATCGAAAACGACCTCCGTCGCATAGCAGAATTCGGCAAACTTGATGCCGGAGGAGTTACCCGTTTGGCCTTTTCCGAGGCCGATCAGGACGCCCGAATCTATCTGGCACAAGCGATGGACAAGTCCGGCTTGAAGGTAAGAATCGATGCGGCAGGCAACCTGTACGGTCGCCGAGCGGGACTTGAGGATCTTCCGCCCGTGGTCGTCGGCTCCCATCTCGATACGGTTCCCGAGGGGGGACATTATGACGGCATTGTCGGAGTCGTTGCCGGCCTTGAAGTGGTTCGTGCGCTTGCTGATGCAAAGATTACGACCCGGCGCCCCATTGAGATAGTCAATTTTTCCGCTGAAGAATCGAGTCGCTTTGGCATCGCAACTATCGGCACCAAAATCATAACCGACCAAATCAGCCATGATCGCTTGTCATCCCTGGTTGATCAGGAGGGTGTGTCCTTTTTCAAGGCTTTGCGATCCGTCGGCGGGAATCCGGATGCGCTTGCCAGCGCCCGGATCCAGCAAGGTTCCTTCCATGCTTTTCTGGAGCTGCATATCGAACAAGGGCCGGTTCTTAAGAGCCGGAATATCCCGATCGGTATCGTGACCTCGATAGCCGCACCGACACGATTCAAACTTAACATCACCGGGCGCTCGGACCATTCGGGCACAACCCCGATGGGTATGCGTAAAGATGCCCTGGCAGCCGCTTCGGAAATTGTTCTCGGAGTCGAACGCATTGCCGCAAATGAGGCCGGGGAACATACGGTCGGCACCGTCGGGTCCCTGAATGTGGCCCCAGGCGTCATGAACGTCGTTCCGGCACGGGTTGAGCTCGGTATAGATCTACGGGATATTTGCGCCAAGAGCAAACGGCAGGCCAGAGACAAGATCCTCAATTTGATTCGGGAGGTCGCCGAACGTCGAGGCGTGAGGATTGAACATGAAATCATCTCGGATGATGATCCGATTGATCTCTCCAGCGCTGTAATCGATCAGATCGAGAGAGCGGCAAACGATGCCGACCTGGCTTACATGAGAATGCCGAGTGGTGCGGGGCACGATGCCATGAACATGGCTGCCGTTGCTCCAACCGGAATGATCTTCGTGCCGAGCGAAAACGGCATCAGTCACAACATCGCCGAGCGGACCCGTCTCGAGGATATCTGCCAAGG
>JAQYWA010000224.1 GCA_030145265.1 Desulfuromonas sp.
CGAAGGCCCCTGCACCGAGCAGCAGAAAGGAAGGAGAGCTTCCATAGCCCCCTTGACGGCCACGCCCCCCTCTCGGGCGTCCCGGTAAGCGATGGCGGCGTAGCGACGCTCCGATTCAAAAGGGATTTCCCCGACCACTTCCACGTTGGAGGCGAGTTTCTCGGGATCGATCCCGACCTTGTAGCCGAGGGCGAGCAGCGCAACATCCACCGCATCGCCCTGGTGCTGCCAGCCCCCCTCCCTAAGAGTCAACTGCCCCTCGTTGCAGATGGCAGCCGCCCGGGCCAGCCTTTCGAGGGCCGTTAAGGCACCATTTGAGGGAGCCGTCCCTTCGATACCCAGCAGCATGCCGGTTCCGGCATACCCTTCGCCGGTGACATCAAAGACCGATCCGTCGGGGAGTCCGACGATCTTGGCGGTCTGCTTGTTAACCGTCAGGGTGCCGGTCTTGTCGCTGGCGATGCAGGTGCAGCTGCCGAGAGCCTCCACCGCCGTCAGCTTGCGGACGATCACGTTGCGCCTGGCCATGCGGGTGGTGGCGATGGACAGGGCGACGGTCATCGCCACCGGCAGTCCTTCAGGAATCGCCGAAACCGCCAGGGCGACCGCCATGAAAAAGACTTCAAGGTAGGGGACTCCGCGAGCCAGGGAGACCAGGGCCAACAGGGCGACGAAGCCGAGCACCAGATAGCTGATCTGGCGGGCGAAGCGCTCCATGCGGATGACCAGGGGCGGCTTGCCCCCCCCCGTTTCGGTCACCGCCTGGGCGATCTGCCCCAGTTCGGTGCTAAGCCCGGTGGCGATAACCACCCCCGTTGCCCGCCCGGCTGCAACTGTCGATCCGGCAAAGGCCATGTTGCGGCGATCGCCCAGGGAGAGCTCCCCTTCCAGCGGCTGAATGTCCTTGGTTACAACCTGGGACTCCCCGGTCAGCAGCGATTCGTCGACGGTCAGGTTCTTGACCCTGAGCAGGCGCAGATCGGCCGGGACACGGCTCCCCGATTCGAGCATGACGATATCCCCGGGGACGAGCTGCTCCGCGGCAATCTGCAACTCGACACCAGTTCGCCTGACCCGGGCCACGATCCGCAGAAGCACCTGCAGGGCGGCAGCGCTCTTTTCCGCCTTCCACTCCTGAAAGGTACCGAGTGTGGCATTGAGGAGGATAACGGCAAAGATGAACAGGGCGTCGGTAAATTCGCCGATGAGAAGGGAGATGCCTCCGGCCGCCAGCAGGATGTAGATCAGGGGGCTGAGAAACTGGTGCAGAAAAATCACCACCAGGCCGGGAGGCTTTTTCTCGGGAAGGCTGTTGGGGCCGAATTCCCTGAGGCGCTCGACCGCCTCTTGCTCCGAAAGCCCGTGAAGGCCGGACTGCACCTTGGCCAGCACCTCGGGCTCGGCGAGAAGGTGCCAGGAGATGCCGAGCTCTTCCTTGAGCAGGTATTGAGCATATTCCGATGGCCCATCTGTCATCACCGCCCCCTGGCAAAAGGGTTTCGTCCGGCGATCCGAAAATACAGCACCCGGACCTCCCCGAAGCTCAGCTGCTAAATTAATTATCATTATACCATTGCAGCCGGGACTGAAAGCCGATTCCACAGAAAAAGGCCGGCGTCCTGTCATCAGGATACACCGGCCTTGAATCGGGTCCCTCCAGTGTTACGGATGGAACCTGTTTGTTTGACGATAAAGCCGTCAGCGCAAGCCGCGAATAAAATCCCCCACTGCATCGACCCCTTCGGTTTCCATGACCCGAATCGCCTGGCTGCCGACCACGGCGATGTCGGCCTTGCCCTTAAGACTGTCGATGTCTTCCTTGCTGCTTACGCCGAAACCGAGGGCCAGCGGCAGGTCGGTGGCCTGGCGACAGCGGGCCAGGTAGGCATCGAGGTCTCGGGTGAAATCGGTCTGCTGGCCGGTGACTCCCTTGCGGGCCACGCAGTAGATGAAGCCCTTGCCGTTTTCAGCGAGCATCTTCATGCGATCGGCGCTGCTGTTGGGAGCGAAGATGAATATCGGCGCCTGGTGGTGCTTTTCCATGGCCGTCAGATACTCGGTTCCTTCCTCGGGCGGCAGATCGGGGACGATCGCTCCCCGCAGGCCGCGGGCTTCCATGGCGGCGGCGAACTTCTCCACCCCGTACTTGTAGAGGATGTTGTAGTAGGTCATCACCAGGAAGGGGATGTCGAAGGCTTCGGTGACTTTTCGGGCGAAGTCGAGGCACTCTTCTACGGTGATGCCGGTGGCCAGGGCGTCGGCGTTGGCCTTGAGGATGACCGGCCCGTCGGCGATCGGCTCGGAGAAGGGGATCTGCAGCTCCATCAGGTCGACGCCGGCCTCGACCATCTGCTTCACGATGTCGAAGGATGCCTCCAGCGAGGGGTAGCCGATGACGATGTGGGTCATCAGCAGAATGTCCTTCTGCGCCATTTTTTTACGGATGGTTGTCTCAAGCATTGTACTGCTCCGCCTTGTATTTGATGAATTCCTTCCAGGCCGGGTCGTCGAAGGCGTCGGCTACGGTGAAGATGTCTTTGTCGCCGCGTCCGGACTGGTTGATGATGATGATCTCGTCCTTACCCATTTTCGGTGCCTCCTTGAAAGCCTGGGCGAAGGCGTGGGACGATTCGAGGGCCGGGATCAGTCCCTCTTTGCGCATGGTCAGGGAAAGGGCCTCGATCACCTCGTCGTCGGTGGCCGCCTCGAAGCGGGCCCGGCCGATCGCCTGCAGGTGGGCGAGGATCGGCGAAACCCCGACGTAGTCGAGCCCGGCGGAGATGCTGTGGGTCTCCTTCATCTGGCCGTCCTCGTTCTGCAGGAAATAGGTTTTGTATCCCTGGGCTACCCCGATGCTGGCGTCGTTGGAGGACAGACGGGCGGCGTGCTGACCGGTCTCGATCCCCTTGCCGCCGGCCTCGACCCCGATCAGTTCCACTTCTTTGTCGTCGAGGAAGCCGGAGAAGAGTCCCATGGCGTTGGAGCCGCCGCCGACGCAGGCGTAGACCCGGTCGGGCAGACGCCCTTCGCGCTTGAGTATTTGTTCTCTCGCTTCCTTGCCGATGATCGATTGGAACCAAGAGACCATTTCTGGAAACGGGGCCGGACCGCAGGCGGTACCGAGTACGTAGTGAGTGGTGTCCATGTTCGAGACCCAGTCGCGGAAGGCCTCGTTGATGGCATCCTTGAGGGTGCGGGAGCCGTCTTTGACCGGAACCACCGTCGCCCCCAGTCGTTCCATCCAGAAGACGTTGGGGCGCTGGCGTTCGACATCGACCTCACCCATGTATATGGTACATTCGAAGCCGAACTTAGCCGCCATGGTGGCGGTGGCCACCCCGTGCTGGCCGGCGCCGGTCTCGGCGATTACCCTTTTCTTGCCCATCCGTTTGACCAGCAGACCCTGGCCCATGACGTTGTTGGCCTTGTGGGCGCCGGTGTGGTTGAGGTCTTCGCGCTTGATGTAGATTTTGGCGCCGCCGAAGTGCGCGGTGAGGTTTTCAGCGAAGGTCAGCGGGGTGGCGCGGCAGGAGTAGGTCGACATGATGTCCACGTATTCTTGCCAGAAGGCCGGGTCGGCCTTGGCCGCATCGAAGGCGGCCTCGAGCTCGTCGAAGGTGGCGCTGAGGATTTCGGGGACGTAGGCGCCGCCGAATTCCGAAAAATAGCCACGGTTATGCATGGTTTAATCCTCCGATGGTTTGGGAAAAGACGAATTGATCGGTGCGGCAGTAGAGGCGCGAGAAGAAGCCGTTTTCTTTCTGGGGGAAATGCAGCAGCCGTTCGACCAGAAGCAGGGGGGTATCCGCACTGACTTCGAGCAGACGGGCCCGTTTGTCAATGAGATAGTCGATGCGGAAGTTCTGCCGGCCGCCGGAAGGGTGCAGGAAAAACCGCTCCGCCGCCACCGTCGACAACGATTGTCCGTTCAGGTCCAGCTGGTCGATCCCGGCGAAAAGGTCGGCGTCAAGGTACAGCTCTTCGAGTAGCACCGGCGCCTGTTCGTCGCGGGTCAGGCGCGACAGTACATAGGCTTGGCGACCTGCGAAAGGGTTGCCCGATTCGGCGGCGAGGGTCTGC
>JAQYWA010000004.1 GCA_030145265.1 Desulfuromonas sp.
CAGGCAGCCAGGGCAAGAATCGGCCGAATGCGCTTGCCGCCGGCAAAAACCGAATAACGCATCGCCTTGTGCAGGTTCGCCGGGAGGGTATCTTCGGCGGGCAGCAGTCCATCGAGGGCGTTATCGACCAGTGCGGCACGCAGCCCGAGGTAATTCTTCAGGTCCATCCGTGTCTCCATACTGCGCGCATCAGGGCTCGTCAAATTTGGTTATGCTGAAACCGCCGTCTTTGGCCTGCGTCAACTGCTCGACCCGGGTCTCGACATCCTTGAGCAGTTTCTGGCAGAGGGCCGCGCTCTTCACTCCGGCCTCAAACTTGGCAAGGGAGTCTTCCAGTCCGATGTCCTCGCCTTCCAAACTATTAACAGCCGCTTCTAGAGCTTTCAGGGCCGTTTCGAATGTTTCTTTTTTCGCCATGTCATTCCTTTTTCAACTAAGCATAATTATGACCATGGCGGCTACGGAGAGTCAAGGTTTTTTACCGTCCAAAAGGGTCACCAGCGCCAGCGGGTCCACCCGGTCGCCACGCAGCTTGACCCCCCAGTGCAAGTGGGCACCGGTCGATCGGCCGGTGCTGCCGACCCGCCCCAGCACCTCTGCCGGGCGCAGAATCTGGCCGGCAACACAGTCGATCTGGTCGAGATGGCAATACAGGCTGAACAGGCCGCCGCCGTGATCGACCACGACGGTCAGCCCGGTGTAATACAGCTCACCCAGAAAGGCGACCTGCCCCGCCGCACTGACCTTGACCGGGGTGCCTCGCGGACTACGAAAATCGACCCCGGCGTGGGGCGAGCGGGGCTGCCCGTTGAGGATCCGGCGCAATCCGAAACGGCTGCCGATCGGATCGTCAACCGGCGGTCGAAAGGTCTCCGGAACCGCCCCGGCCGTATGGTTGGCAAAAACAGCTTTCAGCAACGCCTGATCACGCTCGATCCGCTTGATTACCGCAGGATCCTTCGGCGATACCATCGATTCCGGCAGGGTGATCCGTTCTTCCGGCCGCTGAGCCGTAACGACCCGCACCTGCCCCTCGATAAGAAAGCCTGAGCCGGCCAGGCGGACCCGGACCGGATAGGTACCCGGTGCCATACCAAGATCGACGCCAAGCAGTGCCTGTCCTCCATGTACGGCCGGGTCGAGGTCAAAAGTCCGTCCGTTAAACTCAACTTCTCCTGCTACCGCCCCACGGTCACTCCAGCGAAGCAGGGCCACTTCTCCGGGCACGATCAGCGCCGGCGTGATAGTCAGCTGTCCAGCGCCGGCCAGCACCGGCAGGCACAGGAAAAGAGCAACCAAGAGGACGGCTTTCATGACCCGGCCTCGACAATGGTCGCTGAAGCCCGCCCCTTGTGAAAACGGATCTCCACCACGTCTCCAGCGCTCAACGTGGCAGCGTCCCGCACCGCCTGGCCAGTGTTGCCATCGAGCACAATGGCATAACCGCGCGCCAGCGTCTGCAGCGGCGACAAGCTGTGCAGGCGGTCGGAAAGTGCGGCCAGCTGCCGGTTGCCGTCGTGCAGCTGACGACGCATGGCCAGCTGCAGTCGACGCTCGAGTTCCTGCCGGCGGTTCTGGTGCATGGCAAGGGTCTGCTGTGGCGAACGCAGGCGGCACAGCAGGCCGCCCACCCGTTCGTGGCACAAATCGAGGCGATTGCGCATCTGACCGGCCAGGCGCAGCACCAGGTGGTCGAGATGCCCTTCCAGTTCGAGCCGGCTCCTGGCCACCAGTTCGGCAGCGGCGCTGGGGGTCGCAGCCCGCAAATCCGCAACAAAATCGGCGATGGAATAATCGACCTCGTGACCGACCGCCGAAATCACCGGGATCCGCGACCCGTAAATGGCCCGGGCGACCGCTTCTTCGTTGAAGGCCCAGAGATCTTCGAGTGAGCCGCCGCCGCGCCCGACGATGAGGACATCCGCCTCGCCGTGCCGATTCAATTCAGTGATGGCCGCGGCAATTTCGGCCGCCGCCCCTTCTCCCTGAACCCGAACCGGCCGCAACAGCACCCGTACGCCGGCACCGCGCCGCCGCAACACGTTAAGAATGTCGTGAATGGCCGCCCCGGTCGCCGAGGTGACCACCCCGACCGTTTCCGGAAACGCCGGCAACGGTCGCTTGCGTCCCCCGTCGAACAGCCCCTCGGCCGCCAGTCTGGCCTTGAGCTGTTCATACGCCAGCTGCAGGCTCCCCACTCCCTTGGGTTCGAGGCTCTCCACCACCAGCTGCAGTTCCCCGCGCTGGGTGTAGAGGGTAACCCGCCCGCGACAGATCACCTGCATGCCATTCTGCGGTGTAAAACCGAGCAGGCGGCTCTGGCTACGAAACATCACCGATCGCAGCTGGGCATTGGCATCCTTGAGGGAAAAATAACAATGCCCCGAAGCCGGAGTGGAAAAATTGGATATTTCCCCCTCGACCAGAACCTGCATGAAGTTGTCCTCGACAACCTCGCGAAGCAGGGCGTTAAGCCTGGAAACGGTAAGAATAGAAGTCTGTTCTTGCATCGCCACCACTACTACATCTTGGGGTTTAAGATTGACTTTGAAGGCATTCTGACCTATATATGCCTATCTCCTGACCTACAGAAGGAACCGAAATGTCCCGACCTTATGTTGTTACGATCTCGAGCGAAAAAGGGGGAGTGGGCAAAACCACCCTGGCCACCAACCTGGCCATCTACCTCAAAGCTATCAACGAAGACCTGCCGGTCACCCTGTTCAGTTTTGACAACCATTTTTCCGTCGACCGCATGTTCCGGATCGGACGCAGCCCGCGGCAGGGCAACGTGCTGCAGATGCTTAGCGAAGAGACCGTCGGGGAGGCCATGGAGCTGGGAGAATACGGCGTCCAGTTTATCCCTTCGAGCGGCGAGCTGTGGAGCATCCGCGACCAGGTTTCCAGCCCAGGGCAACTGGCCAGGATCCTGGCAGCCTCGGACCTCTCCGGCATTGTCATCATCGATACCCGCCCCGATCTCGACGTTTTTACCCAGAATGCCCTGTTCGCCGCCGACCGAGTGGTGGTGCCGGTCAAGGATGCCCCGTCGCTGGAAAACTGCAAGCACCTTTATGAATTTTTCGACCGCCAGCAATTGTCTCGCCGGACGATCCGGATCCTCCCCTGCCTGATCGACCAGCGCATCCATTACGACGGCCCGTTCCGCGATCCCTACCAACTGCTCAAGGCATACGCCATCAACCGCGGCTATCGCTGCCTGGAAGGGTTTATCGCCAAAAGCCCCAAGGTCGAATCGCTCAACACCAATCCCGAAGGACGGATTTACCCGGTGATTACCCACGGCCGGGGGACCGAGGTGCATGTGCAGTTCGCCCACCTGGCCCGGCAGATTTACCTGGGGACCATCGAAAATCAGCAGCGCCGCCTCGACCAGGTGGCTGAAGAAATTGGCCGGGAGCGCTCGGAACGGGATGAATCTTTTACCACCCGACGCGCCAACCTGCACAGCGATTGCCTGCTCTGCGACAAGCCCCTGGTCAATCCTGAATCGATTGCCCCGGCGGGCTACTACTGCGAAACCTCCGACGGCGCGACTTCGGGGTTTCTCGAAGAAGACTGCTTCGCCGGCCTGGTTTTCCCCTATTTTTATCGTTCCCGGCGCCAGATCGACGCCAGCGACCCGCTACGCGACCTGTTCCGTGAATCGGCGCAGCGCTCCTATTTCGTACTGCGCCGCGCGCCGAATACCCGTGGCCACTACCAGCAGCAGCTCTCTTTTTACCGGTTCGACGAAGAAGGTCTGGAAATCTCCCACAAAATCATTGAACTGACTGAGCTGAACCAGTCCGTTGGGCAGGATGCCCTGCCGCTGCTCGGGCCGCTGCTGCAAAGAACCACCCTGCTCGACGGGGAAAACCGGCTAAGTGACGCTTTCCTGCTGATCCGCCGAGTCAGTTCGGATTTTGCCGAGGAGATTCTCTACGATGAGCAGTACCGGCAGTTCCGGAAAATTGCCGACAAAATCGCAGCCCAACTCCCCGCCTGCTGAGTACGCTCTCTAGGAGAGCTATACGTACTTACCATGAACCGACTGCAAAACCGGCTAATCGGCCCATATTTTCGACAATTTTCGACAAATAGCCCTGCTATTCGCTCTCAAATTCTCGAAAATATGGTCTCGAACATCCAATTTTTCTTTTCGGTCCGCTAAGTACGACAGCCTCCTAGCGAACCAGCAACTGCGAAACCGGCACAACCTCGACCCCCTGTGAACGGATATACTCAACCTCCCGACGCAAAGCCGCCATGGTCTGCGGATAGGGATGGCAGATTCCCACGGCCTGCCCTTTCTTGATCCCCAAGCGCACCAGCTTGCGAATTTCCCGCGCAATCAGTTCTTCATTCTGCACGTTGTCCAGAAACACGTCACGGCTGGCTACCGGTACCCCGGCGCCCCGGGCCACCTCAAAAGCGACTGATTTCCCGCTGGTCCGACTGTCGACGAAAAACAGCCCCGCCTTGCGAATCTCTTCAATAACGACAGCCATTTTCTCCCAACTCTGGGTGAACTGCGAGCCCATGTGGTTGTTGCCGCCCACCGCATGGGGCACCCGCTGCAGGTAGCCCTGTAAACGCCGCCGTATCTCTTCGGCCGAGTGTTTCACGAACAGGGCATCGGCACCGGGGTTCATCGCCGGATACCCTTTAGGTTCCATGGGGATATGCACCATCACTTCGCGACCGTACTGGTGAGCCAGATCCGCCACCCGTGGTGCCTGCTCGTTCTGCGGGATGATGGCGAAGGTCACCGCCAGGTCGATATCGAGCAAGGTTCTGGCTGTACGCATGTCCCGACCGAGATCGTCCATGATGATCGCCACTCGTCCCCGGCTAGGTGACGGCAGCGGAGGCGGAGGCGGATAAGGCGGCTGCGCAAACCGCAACAGGTAGACGATACGATCTCCCAGGTAGACCACTATCGAATCGGAACTGAGCTCGGTATCGATGCGCGCGTCGGGCGTAACTCGCTGCACTCGAGCGGATAACGCACCGAGTACCTCGCCGGGGGGAAAGGAACTGCTCACGTCGAAGGTGGCAATGCCGTTCTGCTCACCGGCCTTGATCTGGGCCAGGGAAATGCCGCTGCGCAATAAGGCACTCTCAAGTTCGACCCGCAGGTCTTCGAGAAGCAACTGCCCCGTTTCAACCGGCACAGCGGGTTTCGGCTGCAAGGACTGCCGCAGGTAGGCCAGGAACACGAGGCTGACCAGAAGAAAACAGACCAGACAAAGCGAAGCCAGCAGTACTTTAAGCTGACGACCTTTATTTTTTGGGGGGGGATTGCGCTTGGCGCGCTTACGTTTTGTGGGGGGCATATTTGATGCTTTCGCAAAAAATCTTGAGATGGCTAAGTAAAAATTTCGAGCTACAAGGTCTGGTGGTTTTTCGGGGGTGAAGGCCTACATCAGGCAGGTCGAGATCCTGAAAAAGCGCCGGAACGCCGTCGGGCGGACTTTTTGCGACGCCATCATATTTCGTTTCACGAAAAAGGGGGGATGGATCATCCCCCCGGCTTTGTCGCTGCAGCATACACTGTTCAAGCGGCGGGAGATTTCAACTCTTTGAAGATATACAATCCCTTGAGCAGGTCAAGGGCTCGCATCAACTGGTAGTCACTGCGATCGGACGACTCAAGGTCGAACTTGGGAAGATCAGGATCAACCGTGACTTCACCCTTTGAATCCGAGGTTTCAATGTGATTTTTCAAATCTTTTTCGCGAAAATGATCGCCGTCCTCGACTTTCTTGAGTTCAACCTGGGAAACCACGATGTCGGGAGTGATCCCACGGGCCTGGATCGAGGTGCCGCGCGGGGTATAATAGCGGGCAGTAGTCAAGCGCAGGCCGGAATCATCACTGAGCGGGATAATGGTCTGCACCGACCCTTTGCCAAAGCTCTGGGTTCCCATGATAATGGCCCGCTCACGATCCTGCAGCGCGCCGGATACAATTTCCGAAGCGCTGGCGCTGCCGCCGTTGATAAGAACCACCATCGGGTAGTCGTCTTCGGTACCCTTGGGATGGGCGCTGAATTCCATCCGGCTCCCCTCCTCGCGCCCATCGGTGTAGACGATGAGGCCATCGGCAAGAAAGGTATCCGAAACCTTGACTGCCTGGTCGAGCAGTCCGCCCGGATTGTTGCGCAAGTCGAGAACCAGCCCCTTCAGACTGCCGTCGTTTTGCTTGCGCAGTTCCTTGAGCGCCGCTTCCAGATCGTCGGAACTACGCTCCTGAAACTGCACCAGTCGCACATAGCCATAGCCATTCTCAAGGGTTCTCGACTTGACGCTGCGGATCTTGATGATCTCCCTGACCAGCAGAAAGTCCTGTGGCTTACCGAAGGAATCCCGCATGATGGTAATGGTGAGCTTCGACCCTTTGGGGCCGCGCATCAGCTTGACCGCGTCCATGATACTGATATCTTTGGTAAAGTGATCTTCAATCTTGACGATCTGGTCGCCAGCCTGCAGACCGGCCCGGTAGGCCGGAGTATCCTCGATCGGGGAAACGATGGTCAGAATCCCATTTTTGATGGTAATTTCGATGCCCAAACCGCCGAATTCGCCCCGGGTATCGACTTTCATTTCCTTGTAGACATCAGGGGGCATGAAAGAGGAATGGGGATCAAGGGAAGCAAGCATGCCGTTGATCGCCCCATAGATCAGGTCTTTCATGTCGATATCTTCAACATAGCTCTTGCGTACGATCGAAAGAACATCGGTAAACAGCCGGATATCCTCGTAATGGGACTGGGCTTCAGCAGAATGGGGGCGGGTCATCTGGCCGACCGAAAACCAGCCGAGCGGAACAAATACCAGAAGCACCAAGACCCTGAACCACCGTTTATTGAACATCCGTATTTCCTCCGGTAAGGATGGACTCAGCGGGACCCGAGCCAGGCCGCCGGGTCAAGCGGGGCACCCCGGCGCCTAATTTCGAAATAAACCGCATCGCTTCCTTCAAAACCTGAAAAAGCCACGACCTCCCCCTTCTGGACAGAGTCACCGACTCTTTTCACCAGTCGCGACGCTTGAGCGTACAGGGTGTAGTAACTGTTGCCATGATCGACGATCAGCAGGTTGCCGTACCCCTTGAACCATTTGGCAAAAACTACTTTACCTTGCCAAACAGCCGCGACAGGTTGATCCTTAGAGGTGCTGATTTCGATCCCGTGGCTTTCGTAAAGGGTGCCGAGTTCAGCATGACGCCCGGTTCCGAAGCCAACCTTCACTTTCCCCTTGATCGGCCACGGCAGCCTGCCCTTCTGGGCACTGAAAAGTGAAGGTTTTTCAGTATACTCCCGGGTCTTGACCGATTCAAGTTTTTTGACCAGACCGGACAGCCGGGCGGCCCGTTCCTTGAGTTCGGCCAACTCCGAGGCGATCTGGCCTTTGTCCTGCTGCACCTTGCTGAGCAACCGCTTCTTGAGCTGGGCAGCCCCCTTCAGGGTTTCCTGATCTTTCTGCGCGGCGGCAACCACCTGCTCCTGCTCCAGGCGCAGGGTCGCCAGCTTCTGCAGACTGGCTTCAAGCTCATCAACCCGCTGACGGTAAGTCGTCAGAAGTTCGCGGTCCTTGCGTACGATCCGCCCGAAATAATCGTAATCTTCGGCCATTTTAGCCGGGCTGCCAGAGCTGAAGAAGGCTCTTAGCAACCCCATTTCGCCCCCTTTATACAGGGTTCGAAGACGCCGGTTGACCTGTTTTCTCAAACCACTGGACGCACTGCGCTGCCCGGCGATTCCCTGCTCGGCCGCTAAAAGTTCTTGCTTCAGCGAAGAGAGGCGCCGTTCCTGTGATTCAACCCGTTGACGCAGGCGGCCAAGCTCCCGCTCTACAGTTTTCAAGTCGTTTCCCAGTGTTTTTTCCTGAGCCTTTTTCTCCGACAGAGATTTGGCCGCCTGAGCGATCCGCTGTTCGATCTCGTTGAGAGTCTGCCGGGTTTCGCCGAGCTTTTTTTCTGCAGCGAAAACCGGAGTGCATGGAATCAGCAGCAACAGCAGCCAGAGGCAGATATGCAGAAGGAACCGAGACACGGTATTCAGACCCGAACCAGTTTGCGCAGGGACATCAGGCTGCCGAACAGACCCAGAAAAACCCCGGCGCTAAGAAGCAGCCCCTGAAATGACAGGGGCAGAAAAGCTATTGCCCCGCTGCCGGACGCCAGCAGCAGAGAGGACAGGCTCTCGTACAAAAACAATCGGAACAGGACAAAGGAGCCGACAATGGCGGCAATGCCGCCGAGCGCCCCCTGGATCGCCCCTTCGATGAGAAAAGGGGTCTTGATGAACATCGAGGTCGCTCCTACCAGACTCATGACCTCAAGCTCGTCCCGTCGCGCATACTGAGTGAGACGAATGGTATTCGACACGATGAACAGCGCGGCAAACAGCAAGAAGCCCCCAATCACCGCGCCGCCCAGTTTGAGCAGCGCGACGAAGGATTCGAACTTTTCCAGCCACTCGCGGCCGAACTTGATATCATTCAGACCCACTTCTTTTTGCAATCGAGTCACTACGGTATCGACTCCGGCCTGGTTGCGAAAGAGGGGCTTCAAGGCGATCTCAAAGGAAGCGGGCAGGATATCAGGATCGACGCCGCTCAGCAGGTCAGCGTCATTGCCGAGCCGCTTCCGGAACTGACTGAAGGCCTGTTCCGGGGTGGTATAATCGACGCTTTCCACCTCCGGCAACGCCAGGATTTTGCCATGCAGCCCCTGCAGGGTCCTGGCATCGGGAACAGTGTCGAGATAGGCGACGATCTCAACCTGCCGACTCCAATCCGCGGTGAGTTGCTGCACGTTGAGTACCACAATGGCAAAAAATGCGATAATGGTCAGGGCCACTGCAGTCGTCCCGATAGCGACACTGCAAAGAAAAAGGCACTGGCGCATGTTGCGCAGCGCCCTGCGAATAAAGTAAATAAGACGTTCCACCGCTATCAAACCCTTTAAAGATATTTTTGCGTTCGGGGCAGCAACTACGGCATTCGGTCGTCAACGAGGCGACCATTTTCCAGCGTAATCACCCGCCGGGGAAAACGCCGGATCATCTCACGGTCGTGGGTGGCCAGCAGAACTGTTGAGCCCCGGGCATTGGCCCCCCTGAAAAGCCCCATAATATCGAGAGTTACATCAGGGTCGAGATTGCCGGTCGGCTCATCGGCGATCAGCACCAGAGGATCGACCACCAGCGCCCGGGCGACCGCAACCCGCTGCTGCTCGCCACCGGAAAGCTCAAGGGGCAAGGACTGCAGCTTGTGCTCCAGGCCAACCAGCTTCAGGGTCTGGAAGACTTTCTTGCTCACTTCAAAGCGCTTTTTCCCCTGTACTTCAAGCGGGAACGCCACGTTTTCGAAAATTGTACGTGAATTGAGCAGCTTGAAGTCCTGAAACACGATCCCCATATGACGCCGCAGCTCGGGAATCCGGCGCCCCCTCATGCGGGTGATATTCTGCCCGTTGATAAGGATCTGGCCGCGGCTCGGTTTTTCCGCGGCGTACAGTAGCTTCAGCAGGGTCGACTTGCCGGCCCCCGACGGCCCGGTGATATAGACAAAATCACCCTTTGGGATCTTCAGGTTGAGTTCGGAAAGGGCCGCGGCATCCTTGCGATAGGCCTTGCTGACATTGTAGATCTGTATCATTGCCGCTACCACTCGTTATAGGGAATTCCGTTGAGCCCGACCTGGTCACTGAGGCTGCGAAAATCGTAACAGCCCCCCGGTGCAAGTTCGCCGTCGTCCGTTGCCTCGGGAGGCAGGCAGTCCCATTCATTCTCGCGGGTAAAGGGATCCTTCGGAACGCTCCGCAGATATTTGCTGCTGACCAGGTCTTCAAGCGAGTCGGGATAGCGGGCGTTGTCGGCATAAAAGGCATCGGCAGAGCGGCGCATCTGGTAGAGATCTTCCATGAGAACGGCCTCGCGGGCCTTGATCAGGCTGCGCTTGTAACTCGGCACGGAAATGGCCGCCAGTATGCCGATCAAGGTCATGACGATCAACACCTCGACCAGGGTGAATCCCTCGAGGCGGCGGCGCTGCAATGGCAATATTGATTTCATAAATGGCATCTTACCAGGTATTGTAAAGTGTTCCATCCAGGGCGGTGGCGGTGCTCTGCGAATAAACATCGTAAATGTCGTCGCCGCCCCAGACCGTTGAATCGGCATCATCAGCGTAGGACCTCAATCCCCAGCCCTCATCATACTCGTCGAAGGGGTCACGGGGAATCCGCCGCAGGTATTTCTTCTTCATTTTGCTGGGGCCACCCCAGTCTTTGCCCTTAACCAGGGTTTCAAGATCTTCGGGGTAGCCCGAATCCCCCAGGGTGGCTCCCCCGGGGAGGGTATTATCCTTGACCGCCTTGTCATAATCGACCTTGTATGCATCGATAGCCGTGCGCATCTCCCGCAGGGTCCGGCGCAGCTCGATTTCCTTGCTGCGCCGCACCGTCACCTCGGCAACCGGCAAGACAGCGGCAGCCAAGATGGACAGAATCGCCATGGCGATCAGCAGTTCGACCAGGGTCAGCCCCCTGGAATTGTATGGCCGAATCCAATCCCCCATGGGATGTCTACCGAACCTCCAGAGTGAAGGACATGGGCAGAACAACCAGACGCTTGCCGGCTGGGTTGCGGAAATTAATCCGATCAAACCCGACCTGCGTCTGCCCTGCCGAACGGGCCTTGAACACCAGCCGGAAGAGTTTTCCGCCGCCCGAGACCCCCGCACCGCCAAGGCCCTGTTTGTGGCCGACGATCAGCTCGCCCTTGTCGTTATTGACGCTGGTCGTAAACAGGGTCGACTGCCCACCCTGCTTAAGCAAATCCCCTTCATCAGCTCTTACGAAAGTCAGCAGATTCGGGTCGAAACGGACAAACAGCGGGGCGCTGTACAGGTCCGCTACCTCGTCAACTATCGCCTCGATAACGAATTCCTTGCCAACATTGACCAGAGCCGAGCCGGAGAAATAAATCCGAGCCCGTTCCGCTACCTTGGGGAGCGCAGGGGGAGCCATGGTCACCTGCTCAATGCGCTCAGCCGTCTGGGCCGGGGCAGCGGGTAAAACAGGTGCCGGTACCGGGGCCGACACCGTGGGCGTGGGCAAGGCCGCGACAGCCACAGGAGCCGAAATGGCGGCAGGGCCCGAGACCTTTACAGGGACCGGGCTCTCTGCAGGCTCAGAGCCCGGAAATGGTCCCGGCAGGGGCATCCCAATGTTCACCGCTGTCTTCGCTGCGGCATCGGAAGGAATATCCTCGGCAGGAGCCGCCACCACTTCGGCATAGTCGATATCCTCCTCGACTTCGAAATCGGTGGATTCAGGCGTCTCTGATCCAACGACTCCCGGTGTAACCGGAGCCAGGGGCGCCAAGGCGGGGGCCGCGACTACGGGCGGTTCTTCGAGTTCGGGCCTGAATGCGGCAAAAGAGCCGAAATTGGGACCCGCCTTGAGATTGTCCTCGCCGCCGGACCAGATGCTGGACACGTCGGCATTGGGCATATCGAGAGTTTTCACGATATGCGGGGTGATCGAAAGGAGTATTTCCCGCTTGCTTTTATTGCTGCTGTGGCTCGTGAAAAGCTTACCGAAGAAGGGGATTTCGCCCAGAAAAGGTATAGTATTATTCCCTTTAGTCGAGTCATCTCGAATCAAACCACCGATAATCGTCTGTTCTCCATCTTTAAGACTCAACACAGTCTGAGCATTGGTTGTCGAAATGGTAAGAACGGTGGTGCCAGTAGATTCACTTTTTTCCCGGCCAGAAACAGTACTGACCTCCAGGCTCAGCTTGGTATCGACGGTGTCATCCAAATGAATGTTTGGCTCGATATCCAATTTAACACCGACATCGACATACTGCACATTCTCCGAGGTTTGATCCCCGTTGATGGTAACCGTGATAACAGGTTCTCGGCTGCCGATATGTACTTTAGCCTTTTCTTTATTCTTAACACGTATTTTGGGGTTGGATAATATTTCTGCATCGCTCTGTTTTTTCAGCAAGTCAAAGGTTACAGAAGGAACAGTGTAGAACGTCTGCAAATTGTTCAGGCTTTGGACAAGGCCTGCAGTGGTTGCGGGGCTACTGAACGCACCACTAACTATGTCATCGATGTTGTCAGGCTTGGCAAACCCGGCACTGACAGAGTAATTGCTCAAATTGGGGCCGATATTAAGATCATCCGTATGATTGACCTCTACCAACTCCAAGTCAAAGACCACCTCCGAATCACCGCGGTCGGCCGATTCCAATATCTGCTGGGCGAGTTTGATAACTTCAGGCTTGTCCCTTACGACCAGAGCATTGAGCTCTTCATGGACATAGATTTTTCGCAGTTGCAGCATGGTCCGCAGCAGGTTGACCGCCTTTTTGGCCTCGATGTTCGACAGGTAAAAAGTCTGGATGATATGGTCTTCGTACTGCTTGCTTTTTTCCTTGGTGTTGCTGTAGATGATGATGGTTTTGCTGTTGAGCACCTTCTTACCCAGATCGTTCATCTTGATCAGCAGTTCCATGGCTTGGGCAAACGAAGCCTTTTCGAGGGACAGGGAGACGCTCTGCTCTTTCATGTCCTCGTCGAATATGAAATTGATTCCCGACAACTGAGAAAGGATGTTGAACACTTCCTTGGTCTTGGCGGACTTGAAGGTCAGGGTGATCGGGGTATCCGAAGAAACATCGAGTTCGAAACCGTCCATGACGATATTGCGGTTCTGCTGAACCTTGTCAAGCAACTCAAGGGCCCTGAAATTGCCGGGATTAAGCTCCAGGGCGCGGGTCAGGTTGGTCTTAGTATTGCCAAACCGGCGGGCCCGATAAAACGTTTCGGCTTCGGCGATGAGTTTCTCCACCTGAACCAGGGTTTCGGTTCGTGCGAGTTCTTGAGCGGCCACCTGAAGAGAAGGATCGAGAGCCCGAGCCTGGCGGAATTCGAACAGCGCCTCGTCGTACTTCTGACGAGTAACCAGGGTGCGGCCGTTTTCGAGATGCTTCCAGGCGGCATCAGCCTTGGCTTTAACCAGATTCAGACGATATTCCCTGCTTTCAGGGGAATGGGCCACCGCATCGGCGAACTTAGCCACCGCCTCGTCATATTTGCCCTGGCGCAGGGAGGCCTCCCCCTCCTTAAACGCCCGAGGTCCAGCGCATCCCCCCAGAAGTGCCAGCAGCAGACCGAACACAACGGCGTGCGCAACAAACTTTCTATTCATTGAATCGTACCCCTCTGCGGCAATGACCCCATGTTCCCGGCAGCGGGATTACCGGATTCGGTTTCTTCGGTCGGCTCTTCCTCGTCGAGCTCTTCAAGATCTTTCTGATCGAACTCTTCAAGGTCCTCCTCGAATACTTCCTCTTCTTCCACATCATCAGCATCTACCTGAATCGGAGACGGCCGCACCTTGGCCGGAAAGCGCCCAACCGGCGGAGGTGATGATAGCGGTAGGGACGGCCTCTTATCGATCAACGGAACCGTAATCGGAAAGGTTCCGTCCCCCTGCCGGACAACAAGTTTTTCATCGGTGATTTCTTCTGCTTCGAACTCCCTGTTCTTGCCGAAGCGATCCCCTTCCTTGACGACAAAGATCTCATTCCCGAGAGAAAGAAAAACGGTTTTTATGTTTTCTTTCTTCAAGAAACCGAGAACATTGAAACGGACCGAACTCCCCGGCAACATCGCCGGTCTCGCCACCGGCATCGGTTGCGGCGCCGCGACAACGGGGGTGGCCGCTGGTGCTGGCGCAATCGGCCGTGGGTGCGCCAGGCGGAAGATATCCCGCCGGGGCTCCGAAAAGGCGTCTACTCCGCGCTCCAGGATTTCGAGCCGGACCCGTCTCTTGTCGGTGACCGTCAACTCGGGCTGAACCTCCCGGGCACGCTTGGCCTTGACCGGCGATCCGGCAACCGGAATCAACCGCTCCTGTCGCGGAGAAGCCCAGTAGGCATACCAAAGAGCCAGCCCCAGGATTGCCAGCAACAACGCAAGTACAAGCTTCTGCCTGTTCATAACGCCCCCGTTCTGAACAAGGTCGACAGACGCAGGCGGAGCGAGACCTGTTGCCGCCCCTGATCGTCACTGCCACTCAGAGAGAGATCTTCGATGGCTACAAGCCGTTCCGATTGCTCGAGCGAATGGACAAAGCGTTTGATCTGGCGGTAGTCTCCGGTCACCGAAAAGACCAAACCATAGCGCAGCAGTTCACGCTCGTCGACCGGTTCGGGGTTATAGCTTATCTGGTCTATCTCCAACCCGGCCTCCTGCGCCAGGGTGTAAAGTTCACCGATCAGCACGGTAAACTCCGTACGCGAGGGGATGGCCTGCCAGAAAGTCTGCAGATCATCGCTGGCGACCCAGAGTTCGTCATGCGGTTCATCAGGAGCCCGTCCCGCTGCGCGGCCCTGGCGGAGGTCTGCCTGACGTTCGATATATTCACTCTCCAGGGTTTCCACCCGCGGCGCAACGTATGATTTCATACCGACAAAGGCACCGACATTCAGCAACAGCAGTAAAACCACCACAATGGGTAGTTTTTTATCCCTTTGCCATGCGGCCAGCAGCAGCGAATCCCTGGTCATGTCAGAAGGCCCCTTTCACGACAAGCGAAAAACTGACCAGGCTGCCGCCATAATTACTCTCCTGCCGGGCTTGGCGCAACAGATAGACATCGTTGAAATCAGGCGACCCGCTCAGGTTGTCGAGGAATGTCCGCAGGTCATTGACGCTACGAGCATTCCCGGTGAGACTGAACGACCCCTCCCGGTAATTCGGCCGGATCCCCTGGATATTGACCCGCTCGGGAACAACGTCCTCCAGGCGGTCGAGCAGCAACGTCCACCGAAAACCGTCTTTTTTCAGAATTTCATTGGCAAATTCGACGTCGGCAACCAGCCGTTCCTGCTCTTTGGGAGTCATTTTTCGCGCCACGGTCCCGTTTTCAACGTGCTGCTGCTGTTCCAATTCGGCCAACCGGTCGTTGAGCAGGCCAACCCGGGTATGGGCACGCAGATAGCCGTACATGTTGAATGCCAGTAGCAGCACCAGTACCGCAGAGACCGCGAGGTACGAAAAACGCAGGGCTCGCCGGTTCAGATAAGAACGACTGGCCAGGTTGAGGGTCAGTTTCATGTCATCACCTCACATCAACCGCTCGGCTGCGCCGATAGCGGCCACCAGGTTCGGGCTGGCAACCTCGCCAGACGGCAGGGGCTTGACGGCAAGCCGCTCGACCTTCGGGTCGAGCACGACGACATCCCTCTCGAAAGCCGCCTTCAGCGCCTCAATCAGGGCATCACGCTCCGCCCAGTCACAATGCAGAAAAACGGCCGCGCGGTGAAAGCCAGGATAGTTTTCACGAATCGAAGCAAACGACATGTTGATTTCCTTGAAAACCTCCTCGGGATCGACAACCACCCGTTTATGCCGGTAAAAACAGGGGCTCCCCCCTTGAAAAAACTGCAGGCCCAATAAGCCGCCGTCAATTCCAACCAAAATGAAGTCATTACCCAGGTCCAGACGGGAGCGATAATAGTTGTAGAGATTGAGCGAATGGAAATCGATCACGACAGGATGATAACCGGCCTCGGCAAGAATGTCTTCATACTGGTGGAGCACACTCCGGACGATCATCGACACCGCCAGGCGATACCTGCCCGTCTCGGTTTTTTCGAGCACCTGGTAGTCCAGCTGCACGTCCTTGGTTTCCGCCGGGAGGCTCTTTTTCAGCTGCCACTTGACGACCTCAATCCCCTCTTCGCGGGACTTGAAGGCGCTGTCCACCTCGGTCAGCAGGAGCCGTCCGATGGGATCGGGCAGCGACAGGGCGATCCGGTCCTCGCCACGGGAAAGGGGATCCAGGGTCGCCTTGACCGCGGCAATAAAACGCGACCGGTCGAGGATGTTCCCATCCCGCACCGACAGCGCCCAGACATCTTCGGCCAGCAGCGTGGTTCTGGCGCCGGTCAACACGGCCGTTTTTGTCCCCTGCCGGCGCAGCGCCACTCCGCGCAGCTCGCCACCACAGATATCCAGACTGAGAAAATTACGACGAATCACCCTGCTTCCACCTTTTCAACAAACGTAACCCGGTTGATTTCCTTGAGCGTGGAAACCCCGGTCAGCACTTTTTCAATGGCCGACTCCCTGAGAAACCGGGTCCCGGACTCTATGGCCGCCTTCTTAAGTTGCGAAATCGGCACTTTTTCGACAATCAGCTCGCGCATTTTATCATTAATTTCGAGTAGTTCGACAATTGCACTACGCCCATGATAACCCTTACCGTTGCATTCCTTGCAACCAGCCCCCTCATAAAAGGGGTGATTGCGGTACTCTTCATAGCCAAGACCCGATTCTTCAAGAGCCTGCCGGTCATAGTGCACCTCTTGTTTGCAATGCGGGCAGATTTTTCGCACCAGTCGCTGAGCAATGACACAGTTGAGGCAGGAAACAAAATTGTAGGCATCGATCCCCATGTGGAGAAAACGACCCAGCACGTCGAATACGTTGTTGGCATGCACCGTGGTAAAGACGAGGTGGCCGGTCAACGCCGACTGCACGGCAATCTGGGCGGTTTCCGGGTCACGGATTTCACCGACCATGATCTTGTCGGGGTCATGGCGCAAAATCGAACGCAAGCCGCGGGCAAAGGTCAGCCCTTTTTTCTCGTTGACCGGAATCTGCACAATCCCCTTGAGCTGGTATTCGACAGGATCTTCGATGGTTATGATTTTTTCTTCTTCATTGTGGATTTCCGAAAGGGCGGCATACAGCGAAGTGGTTTTGCCGCTTCCGGTCGGGCCGGTGACCAGCACCATGCCGTAAGGTTCACGGATCATGCGCCGGAACCGGACCAGTTCACGCTCGGCAAACCCGAGGGACTCGAGGGTGAGTCCCTTGAGGTCCGACGCGATAGTCTCCTTGTCGAGAATACGGATGACGGCGTCCTCACCGAAAATACTCGGCATGATCGATACGCGAAAGTCGATGGAACGACTGCCGATGCGCACCTTGAAACGGCCATCCTGGGGGATTCTCCGCTCGGAGATGTCGAGCTCGCTCATGACCTTGATCCGGGAGATAATCGGCCCCTGAAAGCGGCTGTCGAGTGGCTCGGTGGCCCGGTACAGAACACCGTCGATGCGGTACTTGATGACCACTCCCTCAAGGCTGGCCTCGATATGAATGTCGCTGGCCCGCTTATTGAGGGCATCATAAAGGGTCGAATCGATGAGCCGGATGATCGGGCTGGTGTCGGCGGTGAGTTTTTCGAGGGAAAGGACTTCTTCGCCCTTGTCGGTCTCCTTGACCAGCTGCAGCTTGAAATCTTCGGAGACCTCGTCCAGCACATGCTTGGTCCCCTCGGCCTGTTCGAGGATCTTAACGATCTTGCTTTCCACCGCAACCTGTAGCGAGAGCGATGTATCCAGCAACAGTTCGAGGCTCTCCCGAGTTGCCACGTCGGTGGGATCGGCGATCGCCACCACCATTTTGTCCTCGTAACGGCGAATGGGCAGGAAATGGTACCGCAGGGCCATCCCGGCCGGCAATGATGCCAGCAGTTCGGGGTCGGGGACAAAGTTCTCCAGATCGACATAGTCCAGATGAAACTGGCGGGCCAGGGCCTGGGTCAGCGCCTCGGCGGAAAAGAAACCTTCGGCAACCCCGGTCGAGCCGAAGTTTTCACTTCGAGTCTGCATCCGTTCCAGCACCAGTTTGATCTCTGCCGGCGTGATAGCCCCCATGGAAACTAGGATTTCGCCGATTTTCTTTCGTTCAAAACTCATCAAAAAAAACACTCCGCCGCAGTTAGCTAGTTTCTGTCCGGGAATCGTCCTTTTTCACAATCTCTGCGTCAATTTGCGGGATAACTTGTGCGACGTACCATGTACATCTCCTCGCAATCCCGTGTTTTTCTTGACCTTGTAAAAAACTACTCGTTTCCAAATCAGAAACTACGCTAGCCCCATCCATGTTTCCGGATGGAAACTAGCTAACGGTGCTGCCCAGTTGAAAAATAGGGACATACATGGCCACGATGATCCCGCCAATCAGCAAGCCCATGGTCATCATCATAATGGGTTCAACCAGAGTCGTAAGGCGGTCCAGCAGCCGTTCGACCTCGTCTTCGTAATATTCGGCAACATCGTTGAGCATGTCGGCCAGAGCACCGGTCGTCTCGCCGACACCGATCATCCGCAAGGCCAGAGTCGGAAAAAAACCGGTCTGCTCCAGAGAAGTCGAAATGGTCATCCCTTCTTCCACTTTACGGGTGGCAGCCACCAGAAGATTCTCCAGTAGCCGGTTGTTAAGGGTGCCACGGGCCATCTGCATCGACTGAACAACCGGGATCCCGCTCGAAAGGGTCGTGGCAAAGGTCCGGCAGAAACTGGAAATGGCATAATCGCCGAACAGTTTTCCGAAAAAAGGCAACCGGAGCTTGATTCGGTCAAACAGCAGGGCTCCCTGCTCGGTACGGGCAAACATTCTGAGCGCCAGCCCCCCCGCGATCAGCCCTGGAACAGCAAACGGAAGGCTCGTCGTCAGGGTTTCGGTAAAGCCAATCAGCAGGCGGGTAATCAGCGGCAATTGAGCGTTGGCGTCTGCGTAAATCTGGGTGAACCGAGGCACGACAAAAAGCATCAGGAAGAGGACGACGACGATCACCGCAATGCTCAGCAGGATCGGGTAAAATGCAGCCCCCTTCACCTTGGCCTTAAGCGCCTCGACCCGTTTCTGATACAGAATATACCGCCCCAGCGTCACCGGAAGATCGCCGGTTTTTTCCCCAGCCTTGACAGAAGCCACGTAGAGCGGCGGAAAAAACCGGGGGAATTTACCGAAGGCTTCGGACAAGGATCCGCCCCCCTTGATATCCTCGCGGATCTCCCGCAGAACGTCGAGGATTCGCCCTGGCTCGAGCCGCTCTGTAATCGTATCGAGAACCTGCAGGATAGGCAAGCCCGACCGGAAAAGAACCAGCAACTCCTGGTTGAAAGAAAGAAACCGCCGGCCACTGAACTGGGGGCGGAAACTGTCCTTACGGGAAAAAACCTGAAAAGCTTTTTTCTTGATATGAAAAACGTGAAAACCCTGCTCCTCAAGACTTTCCTTGAGCAGGTCCCGGTTGACCGCTTCAAATTCCCGTTCCACTACCCGGCCATCCGCGGTTCCAATTTTGCATAGGTAGCTAATCATAGTCCTATAAGTTACCACATGCTCTTGGAATTAGAAAGCAAAAGGCAAAAAACAACGAGCCGGGCGGGTCTTATCCGTCCGGCTCATTGACTGTCAAAAGATGCCATCAATACGATTTGGGGTTGTGTTCAACATCATGGCAATTCAGCAGGCAGGAACCGTGCCTCGAAGCAACTCCCGTGGCTCTGTACTCAAGCTTATCATCCTCATTGGGGCTGACCACGTCTTCGTCAAACCGGATCAGGTGCTGGTACTTGGTACTTCCGTGGGCATCATGGCAGACAAAACAGGACGTCCCCAATTCATTGGTCGCCGGGTTGCCCAGAATGTGCAGCGCGTGATAGGAAAAACTCTCATTGCCGAGAATGCTGGCCCGATCATGGCAGTTGTAGCAGAGCGCATAGGCGTAAGGACTTTCCGGGCGCAGATCTTCCATCTCGTAGTTTTGCACCAGCAGTCCAGCATAACTGGACCCATGAGGCCCGCGCGGCCCGTTTGGGTCGTCGTTGCCATGACAGCTGCCGCAGGTGATAACGGAGATATCCCCCGGCGTATCTTCCCTTTCGTTATAGGGCTCCTTGAGGCTGATCACGTATTGGCTGCGTCCTTCGCCCTCGACCGGGTGAAACGACGGATTGGTCGTTTTGAATTCGGCGTGCTTGTTGGTCGCCCTGGAGGGCAGGTTCGCGCTTGAAGAGTGACACTTGTAACAGAGTTCGTATTCCTTGTCGATATCGGCCATAAAATTACCGATACGACGACCGGAAATACCCCGGAACGGTCGGTCTTTTTCAACCACATGGGGTTCATGGCAATCAACGCATTCGGAATGGCGAGCCGCGTTGCTGACCTCCTCGGGAAGCGTTTCAAGCCCCTGATGCACCCCCCGCACGCTGAGTACCGGATGATTGTACGGCTTGCGCAACTGATCATCGATATCGACTACTGCGCCGCCCCGAGTCGAACGCAGATAGCCTCTTGAAATCATTAACTGGCGATCCTGGGAATCGCCATGGCACTGGAGACAGACCGCCTCTTCACCGGAAATCTTCATGGACATGCCGCGATGGCAGGCTCGGCATGTTTTAGGAAAAGCCGAACGGTCGCCGTGCGCTCCCTGTAACTTGGAATTGCCAACCCCTTGCGCAAGAGCCGGGACGCCGGCAAACAGATACCACCCTCCCATGAACAGGACGACAAAAACCTTCCAGCTGTAACCAAGCCAGCTCATAGGCATAGTCTTTCTCAGAAATCGTCCGTATGATGGTCGCTGGGGGAGCGGAAGATCCCATGACACTCGAGGCAAAGTTCATCATAGGAGTCGGCTGGGTCGGCAGCGATGTGCCGCCAGAAAGGAGGAACACCTGCGGTGTTATACACAGCTTCCGCACTATCATCGTGGGGGTTGTGACAGGTGGTGCACTGTACCCGGTCTTGACTGTCCCTGAGGTCGAGGGTTGGAAGATGTACCTTACCACCCGTCATAGCATCCAAAACCGTTTGGTTTAAAACAAAAGAAACCGGATGGGTCTGGGCCAGATCAATCACCGGATCAAAGGTCGCCGTCGTGTCCACATCGGACATGGTCTCATGATTCATGGTGATCGTGCGATCCAGCAACGTACCGATGCCGGTTACCCCATCATGACAGGAGAGGCAGAGCTTGGAAGCGCCGTTGGGATAATCGGTAGTGTTGTATTGGGCCGCGGCAATATTCTTGATTTGCAGAGAGGCAGAATTATACAGCGGGAAAGATCCCATCATGTCCGGCGCCGCCCGGTTCCAGAGCGGGCCCAGTGCCGTCGCGCTGTGGGGCGTATGACAGAAAATGCAGATTTCATTGGCACCGAATTGGGTGTTGTCGGTAGCCTGGGTGCGGCCGTGGGTGGCGCCGATAGAAAGGTTGTGCGGATTGTCTGGATCCGAAACCGGACGGCTCTGCGCCAAGGGAACCCACAGCATTAAAAGCCCCGTCAGCAGGGCTACTCCAACTCGACGTATCATAATATCTCACGATCACCTGGGTTAATCAGTTAAACACCCGCTCTCAACCACTGGCAATTTAGTGCAATAAAAATACCACATTGATCACTGCGGCAGATATTCAAATATCTGAACCCGACGATTATAGGTGTCAGCCACGTAAAGCCGGTCATCCCGGTCAAAAAAGAGCCCTGCTGGGAGGTTGAACCTGCCAGGGGATTTACCGGCGCCACCAAAATGTAGCAGCAGGTTTCCGGTCAAATCAAAGACCTGTACATTGTCAAATGCCGCATCGGAGACATAGATGTGCCCCTGGGAGTCAACAGCGACCCCCCTTGGCCGGGCAAAATATCCAGGGCCATCGCCAACCTTACCGAATGTTGCGACAATCTTTCTATCCGCACCGAATACAACGATCCTGAAATTCAACGAGTCAGTCACATAGACCCGACCACTCGGATCGACCGCGACATTGGAAGGACGGTTCATCTCGCCTGCCCCGCCCTGAAGCCCCCCCAAGTGAGCACCCTCAGGGGAAAACATTTCAACACGCCCCTTGAGGACGTCGACGACGTAAAGAATTCCCTGCGAATCGAGTGCCAGCCCCCCCGGCCTGGAAAAACCCGTCTCCGGCTGACGCTGGCCAAGCAAGCGCCCCTTGGCGTCCAGAACGAAAACCCTGTTCAGCCCCGAATCGGAAACATACAGCAGCTCACGATTCGGATCGTAGGCCACCCCGACCGGGGAAAGGAAAAGATCACGTCCCGCCCTGAGGAGATAATCCGACTGACGGTCGGCAAGGTCATAAATATGCACGGCGTGGGATTCGGGATCGGCGACCCAGATCCGCCCATGCCCATCTGCGGTAATTCCGTAGGGCGCGCGTAGCGGCAGTTCCGGCTCAACATCCCCGGCAATCCAGCGCATCACAACAGAGCTGCGACTTTCGCTGCGGAAATCCTCCGGTCCTGAGACCTGGCGAAAAAATCTAATGCGTGGGATATCGGGTGGCGAAGGCCAGACCAGCGACACCTGAGGATCAGGATTGAATATCCCTTCCGGTCGACTGGCACAACCAGACAGCGTAAAAAAAGCGCCGACGATTAGAATGGCAAAGAGGAGGGATTTCACTGCTCGATTATCTTGACCGGATATTGCGCGCGTAGGCCCTGCATCCACTCTCCATAAAGGGCGTCGCGGATTCCTTTTTCCATAGTTTTGCGAATCTTCTCTTTAACCTCTGCGAAGGGCAACTGGCGCGGCTCGTTGCGTTCAACCAGCTTGACAATGTGATACCCGTACATGGTTTCGATAAGACCCGAGATCTCACCGGCCTTGAGCTCTTTGAGAGCGGCTTCAAACTCGCTGACGGTTTGCCCCTCATGGAAAGTGCCGAGATCACCACCAACATACTTTGACCGGTCGTCAGAATTGTAATAGGCCAGATCATAAAAGTCTTCACCCGCCCGTGCCCGCGCCAACAGCGTCACAGCGCGGCCTCGCAACACCTCGCGCTCTTCCTTATTGGATGCAGGATCAACCTTTACCAGAATCTGGCTAGCCTTGAACTGGAGAGGACGTACATAGCTGGCACGACGTTCTTCATAATAACGGCTCACCTGCTCATCCGAAATGGCGACCCGACTGTTAACGGCAACCTCTTCAGCCTTGTCGGCCAGCAACTTGCGATAAATCGAAGCCCTGAAACCATCAGCACCTTCACCCCCCAGAGCACTTACAAAGGCATCAGAATCAGCGAATTTTGCCTTCACGGCAGAAAAGCGCTCTTCCACAAGAGCACTGTCGACGGTAATTTCCTCCGCCAGCGCATAGCGAACCTTGTAGGCCTGATCGACGAGTTTATCGAGGGCCTGCTGCTGGAGTTCTGCAAGCTTGTCCTGAGAAATGCCGCCGTGAAAACTGACCTGCATCGGGATCAACTGCTGAAATTCGCGCTGCAGCTCATGGGCAGTCACCGGAATGCCTCCGACTTCGGC
>JAQYWA010000225.1 GCA_030145265.1 Desulfuromonas sp.
AGCAGTTGGTCATTCCCTTTTTGCTGCTCGGATTGCCGGCCTTGCTGATAATGAAGCAGCCGGACCTTGGGACCGCCATGATGGTCCTGTTCATTGGCGGCACGATGGCGCTGTTTAACGGGATTCGCCGTTCGGCCTTTGTTACCCTTTCGTTGTTGACTTCTGCCGCCGCCGTCGGCGGTTGGTTTCTGCTCAAACCATATCAGAAACAACGCATCCTCACCTTCCTTGATCCCGAAAATGATCCGCTCGGTGCGGGATACCACATCATCCAGTCCAAAATTGCCGTCGGTAGCGGTGGTTTCTGGGGTTCGGGTTTTATGCAGGGCACCCAGTCGCAACTGTCCTTTCTCCCCGAGCGTCACACCGACTTCGCTTTTTCGGTCTTTGCCGAGGAGTGGGGCTTTACTGGGTCGCTGCTGCTGCTGTGTCTCTACCTGTTCCTGATTATCTGGGGGGTCTATATCGCCCGTCGTGCCGCCGATATGTTCGGCATGATGCTGGCCGTAGGTGTGGTCGCCATGCTGTTCTGGCACATCGTGGTCAACCTGGGGATGGTTATCGGCCTGCTGCCGGTGGTGGGGGTGCCGCTGCCGCTCTTTTCCTACGGCGGGACCAGTATGGTCACCACCATGATCGGCACCGGCCTGCTCCTGAACGTCAGCATGCGGCGATTCATGTTCTGACGGTTGTCATGGGATGACTCGCGCTGGCGCGGCAGAGTGCGTTTCTTCTGCTATACTTTGCAACATTAATGCAGGGAGGAGACGTCGATGCATGAGGCCATGTTCTGGGACAAACTTGAAGGCGAGAAGGTTCGCTGCGGGCTCTGTCGGTTTCGCTGTCTTATTGCTGACGGCCATCGGGGTCTCTGTGGAGTCAGGGAGAACCGACAGGGGGTGCTGTTCTCCCTGGTTTATGGCCGCTTGGTCGCCGAAAATGTCGACCCCATCGAAAAGAAACCCCTGTTCCATTACCTCCCCGGTTCCACGAGCTATTCCATTGCCACCGTCGGCTGCAACTTCCGCTGTCGCCACTGCCAGAATGCGGATATTTCCCAGTGGCCCCACAGCGGCCGCGAGATTCCCGGGTTAGTCATGTCGCCGCAGCAGGTGGTCGACCACGCGTTGCACTCGGGCTGCCGAAGCATTTCGTATACCTACACCGAGCCGACGATTTTCTATGAATACGCGCTGGACACGGCGACCCTGGCTCGCAGCAAGGGGCTCGGCAATGTTTTCGTCACCAATGGCTACATCACCAGCGAGGCGCTCGAACGCATCGCGCCGGTGCTGGATGCGGCCAACGTCGATCTCAAGGGTTTTTCCGAAGAATTCTATCATGACGTGACCGGAGCTTCGCTGCAGGGGGTGCTCGATTGCCTGAGGGATTACCGCCGCCTCGGCATCTGGCTTGAAGTGACCACCCTGATCATCCCGGGGCTCAACGACAGCGACGCTGAACTGGGGAAAATCGCCCGTTTCATCCGTGACGAACTGGGTGAGCAGGTCCCCTGGCATGTGACCGCCTTCTATCCGACTTACCAAATGACCGATCGCCCGCCGACGCCGGTGGCAACCCTGCGCAAAGCCCGGCGGATCGGGCTGGATGCCGGGCTCAGGCATGTTTACGTCGGCAACGTCCCCAGGGACGAAGGCGAAAACACCTATTGCCCGGGTTGCGGCGAATTGCTGCTGGAACGCAGCGGTTTCCGGCTTGGCCGGGCTTCGCTTCACAAGGGAATCTGCGACCATTGTCAGACAGTGGTGGCTGGAGTTTGGAGTTGATATCCCCATTTTTTCGTGCAGGAGAATTTTCATGAAACGTAAAGTCTGTCCGATCGTTATGGGGGTCTGTTCCCTGTTCCTGTTTCTGGTGGTTGTCGGTTGCGCCGAAATGAAGGGGAGCGACCTGGCCGGAAGTGTGCTGAGTGCTCTGACGACGGCGGGGGGCGGAGGCGGGCTTGACGAAGCGACCGTGGCCGCCGGTCTCAAGGAGGCGTTAACCGTCGGGTCCGAGCGGGCGGTGGCCATGACGTCGAAGACCGGCGGTTTTCTGGACAACAACCTGATCCGCATCGCCATGCCTGATGAGTTGTCGACCATGGCCAAGACCTTGCGGGCGATCGGTTTCGGCAGGCAGGTCGATGCCATGGAGGTGGGGATGAACCGGGCGGCGGAACGGGCATCCGAAGAGGCCAAGCCGGTGCTGATCGATGCGGTTTCGCAGATGACCCTGACCGATGCCATGGGCATCCTCAGGGGGGGCGATACCTCGGCCACCGACTATTTCCGCGACAAAACATCGGATTCGCTGCGCGCCAAGTTCCTCCCCATCATCCAGAAGAAAATGAGCCAGGTCGGCCTCTACCAGCAGTACAACCAGCTGATGGGTACCTACAATACGCTGCCCCTGGTAAAAAAATCGGAATTCGATCTGGATAATTACGTAGCCGACAAGGGGCTTGATGGTCTGTTTGCCACCCTGGGGAAAGAAGAACAGAGCATTCGGGCCAACCCCGCAGCGCGCACCACCGATCTGCTGAAGACGGTGTTTGGACAGTAGTCTAGCTTTAATGGAAGTTATTGGTATGGACAAAGAATAGAGTCTGGCGGGACGCGACCCGCCGGTTCTGGTTTTAAGGTGACAGCTGGATCAAGCTGAAGGTAAAAAAAACGGCCCGACAGCCGGGTTACTTTTCTTTTGAGCGCAAATGGATAGTGGATAAATCAGACTTTGTAATTTTTTATGGAGGGTTGCCAATGGAGAAACCGCTGCACAACTCGCGGACCCCTGAGGTCGAGATCGACAGCATGTTTACCGACCGCTGGTCGCCGCGCGCGCTGTTGTCCGATCCGCTTGCCGACGAGCAGGTCGCCGCCCTGTTCGAGGCGGCCCGCTGGACCCCGTCGTGCTACAACGAGCAGCCCTGGCTGTTTTTGTACGCGACCGAAGCGGGCGACCGTGAGCGTTTCGCCAGCGCCCTGGTCGAGCGGAATCGCTTGTGGGCGAGCAATGCCCCTTTGCTGGTTTTCGTGGTGACCCGGCTGAATTTCATTGGCACTGGCCAGTCCAACCGGCACGCGGCCTTCGACGCCGGGGCCGCCTGGATGGCGCTGGCGCTGCAGGCCCGCCGGCTTGGCCTCTATGCCCATGCCATGGCCGGGTTCAGCCGTAAGAAGGCGTTCGAGGTTCTCGGTATCTCGGCGGATGAGTTCGACATCATGGCGGCGGTGGCCGTTGGCCGGCGAGGGGCCGTGACGCAGCTCCCCGAAGATCTGGCGGTTATCGAAAAACCCAACGAGCGCAAGCCTCCTGCGGAAGTGGCACGTAAGGGTTAAGGGCGGTGATTGGTGAGGGGTGGCCATTTCGAGGAAGGGAGATTCAGCTATGGCGATACTTGAAGGACAGAAGGCCCCTGATTTCTCTCTCGAAGGGAGCGATGGCAAAACCCATGCGCTCAAGGATTATGCCGGCAAGACGCTGGTCCTCTACTTTTACCCCAAGGACAACACCCCCGGCTGTACCAAGGAGGCCTGCACTTTTCGTGACCTGTATGGTGAATTGCAGCAGCTTGCCGTGACCCTGCTCGGCGTCAGCAAGGATGGCCTCGGCTCGCACGACAAATTCATCGCCAAGTTCGGTCTGCCGTTCGTGCTTCTGTCCGATCCCGCTACGACCATGATGCAGGCGTACGGGGCGTTCGGTGAAAAGAAGCTGTACGGCAAGGTCAGCCTGGGCACCATTCGCTCCACGGTGGTGGTCGGCCCGGACGGCACCGTGCTCAAGCACTGGCCTACGGTCAAACAGGCCGAAACCCACCCCAACGACGTCCTTGCATTTCTCTCGTCCAAGTAGACCCTTATGGCCCACCTGACATCCCGCTCCGGATACCGTCAGCTCGAAGCGCGCCTGAACCGGTTTCCCCAGGGGACGACTCCCGACAAACTGTTGTACCGGATCTTTTCGCTGCTGTTCAGTGACGAGGAAGCGCAGCGGATGGCCCGGCTGCCGCTGCGCCCCTTTTCGGCGGCGCGGGCGGCGCGGGCGTGGAACCTCAGCCTGGAGCAGGCCGA
>JAQYWA010000226.1 GCA_030145265.1 Desulfuromonas sp.
TGTGAGCAGTCCCATCGAAAGAGCTGTCGCACCGAACTTAAGGTTGGTGGTCTCCTGCAGTTCGATGGACTTGAGCAGATCCTCATTCCCTACAGCTCCTTGTTCAAGCAGAAACTGTCCGAAAAACTTTACTGCCATATTTGTTCCCCTTGTCAATAAATGGTGTTATGCCTGCGTGCACAGCCAAATGGCGTCCCTGTGCATACAGGTTCGCTTTGGTTTAAATGCCACGCAGGGTTTTCAGAACCCCTTCAGCGTCGAAGGGCTTCGAAATGACAGTTTTCGCTCCCAACCGCAACGCCTCGGCAAACTTGTCCCCCACACCGCCGAGGGAAGTTACCATAATCACTGTGGCATTGGGATCCATGGCCATCAGGGTACGTAGCGCAGTCAAACCATCCATGACCGGCATGTTCATATCCATACAAATGATATCAGGCTTAAGGGACTGATTCATCTTGATCGCTTCAGCGCCATTCTTGGCATGCCCGACAGCCTCGAAATCTTCAGAACTGTTAACAATTTTTTCAAGCTGCCGAGCGACAGCGATACTGTCATCAACGATTAGAACCTTTTTCATTCAAGGACCTCCATATCTCTCTAAGTGAACGTCAGCTCTGTTTTGCAACTTTCGAACCAAGTAAGCACCAAAGCAACAACACCTCAGATGTATCCTGAATCCTTGAATATTGCAAAAGAAAACCGAAAATCAGGCAATATTCCAACATTCGCATATGTCAAAAACTCGACAAACGCTCTACGCAATCTATCAACATGTCAAAAAAGCACAGCCTGAGCAACCCGCTGATTGCAACCAAGTCCAAACACCGCAACAAACCCAAATCGACTCAATCCCCGCACACCTCTCTCTTTTAGAAAGGCCGCCAGAGCGACTTGACCCAAGAATGCCATCATTCTATCAACACATAATCTCATACAAAAAAAGCGTCCCCGCCGTTAATGACAGGGACGCTTTTCAATATCGGGTGAGACCTCACCGGCACAACGCCGGAAATGCATCAGCAGGGATGAACGTTGCTACTGCCGACGACTCTGGGCTTCATGTACTTTTTCATAATTACCCCCTATTCGTGTTATCGAAGAAAGGTTTAACCGGCCCGCACCTGGGCCGGTCAAACCGGCTGGTTATTTATAAACTTCAAGTTCCTTGATCTGGTAGCCGTTCCTATGATCCTGACGGCAGTAAATGCGAACGTAACGAGCCTCCTTCGAAGAGAAGGTGATCGTTTCGGTACCACCGTTGCCGGACCGCTCTTCCTTCACCCGACTCCAGGAGCTGGCGTCGGTGGAGGTCTCAACATTGTACTCCTCAGCGTACTCGTTACCCCACAGAATGACGACCTTGCTGATGGAGGTACGCTGGCCCAGATCGATCCGCAACCAGTGGTCGCGGCTGCTGTTTTTCCACCAGTAGCTGCTGGTGCTGCCATCAACCGCCTTGGAAGCGGAGTAGCTGCTCCCCTCGTCGCTGGAAGCCCGGGCTGATTTGTCCAGCGCCAGGTTGGTATCGATAACCGGGGGCGGCGTGGTGCCACCGGTACAGAGGCTGCCGATGTAGGTGGACTCTGCCAGCTGGGAGGTGGCCAAGTCGACCCGGTTGAGGGTCAAATGGTCACGCCATTTGGTATTGCTGCAGCTCACCTGGGTACTGAGATCGCCGTGGCAGCTGGTACAGGTACTCAATCCAGTTCCGCCAGTGCTGCCGTCGCCCGAAGGCGGCATGTCGGTGAAGTACGGAACGGTGTAGGTGTTACCAGCATGCGAGATCTGGGTCATGCTGTAATCAATTTTCTGATTCTGCAGTTTGCGGCCGCCTTCATCGCCCCTATCGTCACCATTGGGGCGAACGTCCTCACGCGCTTCTTCCCGTGCAAACTGTGACCAGAACAGGTTGAATATCCCCTTGCCACCAGCCTTGACCGAATAACCCCTAGCACGACTTGGCTTGAGATGGAACGGTGTGGTGTCGTGGCAGGCGGCACAGGCACCATAGTTTTGAATCGGACCCCCCTTGTCGTGCATGTACTTCCCATGACATTGACGACAAGCCGCCTGAGCCGGACGATCAGTCGCCGATGCCGGGACAGTATGACAATGAGCACAGTCACCATTCTGTGACCAGCTGGTGGTGTGATGCGGGCTGGCCTGGTGACAATTGGCACAGAGGCTCGGGTCGCTGGCGGCCTGGTGGCAGACCGCACAGTCACCGTTGACCGCAGTCAACGGAGCGGCATGGTGAATCTCAGGAATCGGCGAAGTGTGGCATTCCTGACAGGAGCCGCCATTCAGAGCAATGGTGCTGTGGCAATAGGTACAATCACCGGAAGCGAACTGCGGCTGACTGTGGTGGTTGGCCGGAAGGCTGGTGCCCACTCCATGGCAATCGGCACAAACGATGCCGGTAATCTCCGCACCGACATGACAGGAGGCACAGACACCGAGGTTGTAGGCGTCAGTGGCATGGTGCGTGGCTGAACTTCCGGCCACAGCAACCGTTCCATCGTGACAGCTGGAGCAATCCAGGCCATTGACATTCACCCCAACATGGCAGGTAGCGCATTCTCCCATCTGGAAAGGCAGCGTCATGTGATGTTGCTGGACTATCGGGGCCTGACCATCCTTGGTATGACAGGTGGCACAATCCAGCTCGGTGACATCGATCGAAGTATGGCAGGCCGAACAGGCCACACCATCTCGTTGAGCAGCAACATGATGGCGCTCGTCGACCGGGGGAGCACCCGGGCCACCGTGACACCAGGCACACTCGATCAGTGCCGAATCGGCGCCGGTATGGCAATCGACGCAGTTCCCGGTTGTCGCGGTCGAGGTCGCATGATGCATGACCGGTCCGCCATCCTTGGCCAGGCCGTCATGGCAACTGGCGCAGGCAAGGCTTGAAGCCTGAATGCTGGTATGGCAAGCCGCGCAGTTATTACTGTCATTGACGACATAAGTCGGGGTGGCGTGATGCATGGCCGAACCGCCGTCCTTGGTCTGTGTGGTATGACAGGTGGCGCAGTCGAGGCTGGCCGCGGTGATGCCCGTATGACACTCGCTGCAAACGAGGCTGTCGCGGGTAGCGGCCGTGTGGTGACGCTCGGGAAGCATCGGGACGGCAGTACCGCCAGCATGGCACCCAGCGCAGTCGATGCTGGCAAAGGTTACGCCGGCATGGCAAGCATCACAGGTCTGAGCGGCGAAAGCCGGGTTCATATGATGCATGATCGACGAACCATCACGGGCCTTGCCCACATGACAGGTAGCGCAATCGAGGCCGCCGCCGACAGCGCCAATCCCCTGGTGGCAGGAGCCGCAGAGATTGTTAACCGCAGGGTCGGTCGCGTGATGCATGTCCGAACTGCCGTTTTTCACCGGCTGAGCCGTATGACAGGTTTCGCAGGCGCCGGCAGCAATCGCAGCATCGGCCCCGGTGTGACACTCGGAACAGTTGTAGCTGTTATTTACCAGATAGGTCGGCGTCGCGTGATGCATGCCCCCCGAACCGTCTTTACCCGGCAGGGCATCGTGACAACCGGCGCAGTCGAGAGCAACGGTTCCTTCGTGACAAAGGACACAGTTATTTCCTGCGTAAGCCGGATTGGTATGATGCATGCTCGGCGAGCCGTCATTGACCCGGCCGGTATGGCAGGTGGCGCAGTCCAAGCTGGCAGCAGAGATCCCGGTATGACAGGACCCACAGAGGTTATTGACAGCCGGATCGGTGTCATGATGCATCGCAGGGGTACCATTTTTTACTGACTGCGAAGCATGACAATTTTCACAAGCACCTGCGACTGAGGCATCCGAAGCACCGGTGTGGCACTGGCTGCAGACCAGATTATCCCGGGTGGCCGCGGTATGGTGACGCTCGGGAATCGGAATCGCGTTGGGACCTACATGGCAACCGGCGCAGTCGATGGTGGCGAAGGTCACTCCGGCATGACAGGCATCACAGGTCTGAGCAGCAAACGCAGGATCCTGGTGATGCATGGTCACCGAACCGTCGCGAGCTTTGCCCTGATGGCAGGTAGCGCAATCAAGACCGCC
>JAQYWA010000227.1 GCA_030145265.1 Desulfuromonas sp.
GGCGAAGCTGTAGCGCCTGAGGGTTGCCATCATGTCCTGGCGGACTTCTTTCCAGGCGCCGTGGACCGGGCAAAACACTTCTCGTTCGCAGGATTCCCCGTCGGCCAGGCATTCGTTGAGATATAGCGGGCCTTCCTGGGCGACTACGACATCAAGCAGGGTCACCTCGGCCGGGTCCTTGCGCAGGAAAAAACCGCCGCCGACGCCCCGTTGCGAACCGACGATGCCTTCCTTGATGAGGGGTTGCAGGATCTTGGTCAGGAAGGCCGGGGTGATGTCCTGGTGGCTGCAGATGTCTTTTTTAAAGACGATTTCTCCGCGCGGCTGGCGAGCCAGGTAGAGCAGGGCGCGGATGGCGTATTCTGTGGCGCGGGTAATGATCACGTTGACCTCCTATTCATAACCAAGCAGGTAACAGATATCGTCCTTGAGCAGATTTGTCAACATTAAAGACAAATGGGGTCCGTTTCCGGTGGCGGAAGGGTTTTTGTTGCCGCCCGGTCGAACAGTCTGGCCGGAAGGGCCTCTTGACAGTCGTCTGGCCGTCGGGCATCATCAATTTTTCCGGAGGCTGTTGTTGTGAGTTCCCATGTTAGATGAAACCATAATACCGATCGGCCGCTTTGCTCCCAGCCCCACCGGGCCGCTTCATTTCGGCTCGTTGCTGGCAGCGGTCGGCAGCTACTGTCTGGCCCGAAAAGATGGCGGCCGCTGGCTGTTGCGGATTGAGGACCTGGATACGCCCCGGGTGGTCGCCGGTGCGGCCGACGAAATCATGCGCACCCTGGAATCGCTCGCCCTGTTCTGGGACGGTGAGGTGGTCTGGCAGAGTCGGCGCACCGAGCGCTATGCAGCCGTGCTGGCACGCCTGGATGAAAAAGGACTGGTCTTCGGCTGTGCCTGTTCTCGCAAGGAAATCCTGGCCAGTGCGCCTCACGCCGGCGAAGAAGGCCCGGTTTATCCGGGAACCTGCCGCGGCGGCTTGGCGCCGGGACGGCGGGCCCGGGCCTGGCGGTTGCGGGTGCCTTCATCGCAGGTCTGTCTGACTGACGGGGTGTTTGGGCCGGTGAACCAGTGCCTGGCCGACGAAGTCGGCGATTTTGTGCTGCGCCGGGCCGACGGCCTGTTTGCCTACCAGTTGGCGGTGGTGGTCGATGATGCCGATGCCGGGGTGACCCAGGTGGTGCGCGGCCAGGATCTGCTCTCTTCGACGCCACGCCAGATCTACCTGCAGGAATGCTTGAATTTTCCTCATCCCCACTATATCCATCTGCCGCTGGCGATGGCGGCAGATGGCCAAAAGATTTGTAAGCGTCACGGCGCGGTTGCTGTCGTCGACGACGACGGCGGTGACCTGCTTTGGCAGGTTCTGCGGTTTCTTGGCCAAGCGGTGCCTGGGGTGCTGCGGGGGGCTCCGCCTGCTGAGGTGCTCGATTGGGGCGTCCGTCATTTTGATCTGGCAGCGGTGCCGAAACGCTCGCGGGTCCTTGATCCGTTGAGGGGAAATTGACCTGAGGAGTCCGGTTTGCTGCGCGACAGAAAATGGCACATCTTTGCAGTGTTGACCGGGATGTACGTGGTCGCTTACTTCTACCGGGTGTCGGCTGCGGTGATCGCCGGGGATTTGCAGGCGGATCTCGTTTTGTCCACGGAACAGCTGGGAAATGTCTCATCGGCCCTGTTCTATGCATTCGCACTCACCCAGTTGCCGCTCGGACCGGTACTCGACCGCATCGGACCGCGGCGGACAATCTTTGCACTCAGTCTGGTGACGGCCGCCGGCGCTTTGCTGTTTGCCTTTGCCGAGGGGTACCTGGGGGCATGGGTGGGGAGGGCGCTGATCGGTGTCGGGACCGCCTGTGTCCTGATGGGGTCGCTAAAGGTTTATACTGCCTGGTTCGAGCCCCGGCAGTTCGCCACCCTGTCGGGATTGCAGGTCGCTCTGGGTAACATCGGCAACCTGTTGGCGACGGCCCCCCTGGCCTGGCTTGCCGCAACGGTCGGCTGGCGCCAGACCTTCGTCGCGGTTTCCGGGGTGACCGTCCTGTTCGCCCTGGCCGTGCTGATCGTTGTTCGCGATGCTCCTGACGGCTCCACCCGCAGCAAACGACAACCGCTTTTGGCTGGCTGGGGTCGGCTGGCGCGAACCCCGTCGTTCTGGTTGCTTGGCCTGCTGGCGTTTTTCTGGTATGGAAGCTACATGGCGGTGCAGGGGCTATGGGGCGGGCCTTACCTGGTCGAGGTGCTTGGCTGCCAGCGGAAGACGGCAGCCTTTCTGCTGCTGCTCACCGCCGTCGGCTTCATCGTCGGCTGTCCCTTGGCCGGGCGACTGTCCGATCGGGTTTGGGCTTCGCGCAAAAGAGTGCTGGCGGCGGGGCAGCTGGGGTTGCTGCTGATCATGATCCTGTTTCTCGGGCCGCTCGAACAGCTGCCGGCTGCGTTTTTGCCCCTGGTCTTTTTTCTGTTTGGACTGTTTGTGTCGACCGGGCCGGTGCTTTATGCCCAGGTCAAGGAGCTGTTCCCCGGGGAGCTTGCAGCCACGGCGATGACGTCGGTTAATTTTTTCGTGGTTATCGGGGCGGCCCTGACCCAACAGGTTATGGGCTATGTCATGAGCGGAAGTGTCGTAGATGCCGAGGCTTTTCACCGAGCCTTCGCATTTCCGGCGGCGGGCCTCGGCTTGGCCTGGCTGGGGTACCTGTTCTGCAGAGATACCCGTCCACAATAATTTCGGGTAAACTTGATGGCGTCGCAAAAAGTTCGCCCTACTGCGTTACACCGGTTTTTCAGGACTTCGACATGTCTGATGTATGCTTTCACCCCTGAAAAACCACTAAGCCTTATATGACGAAATTTTTGCTTAGCCATCTCAAGCTTTTTGTGAAAGCATCAAACTTGTTCGGGTGAAACTGATTCAATTTATTCATGGGAGGCAGGATTATGCAAAGGTGGTTACTGGTGTCGGTGCTTATGCTGTTGACGATGGGTTGCGGCGGCGGTTCCTTTACCGTCCCCAAGGACCAGTATCGCGAACAGGTTCAGACCCTGGGGGTGCTGCCCCTGATGCTTGACGAAGCGTCGGAAATAAATCATCCTGAACGCGAGGCGGTGGCCGAAATGCTGCGTCGCTACAATGCTGCCACCCAGGGGCTTCTGATCGACAGCCTCAAGGGAAGCAAAAATTATTTCGATGTCCGGGCCGTGCCGGGAGATGCTCGGGATATGTTCAGCCGGTTGGTTACGGGGCGAAAGCTGAAAGGGAATGGTGACGAGCTGCATCGGGGGTATGTCTTCAATGCGGCGGAGATTGCCTCGTTAGCTGAAAAAAACGTGGTCGATGCCCTGCTGCTGGTAATTTTCAACGGCATCGAGCGTCAGGAAAAACGCTGGGATCGGACCAAGTTGACCTACCTGAAAGCCAAGTACAATGTCATCCTGGTCGGGGCCATGGTGATCACACCTGGCGGTCGGATACTCTGGGAGTATCATGGCGAGCCGGGAGAGGGCTTTCTGCCGTTGCAATATCCTGATTTCGACGAGGCGCATTACAACAAGACCGACGAGGTCAAGATTCGGTTCATTTCAATTCCAGGTCTTGAGCGGGCCTTGGCGGAAAAAGAGACGTCGCTGTTCGGCAAAGGCTCCTGGCCGCGTCTGCACCAGAAATTGTTCGACGAGTTGGTGTCCGAATTGAGCCCCGGCATGATTAATCCTCTGCGCAGCAAGGGGCAGTAAGGCTCGGTGGCCGGTTTTTGTCGGTCCGGTGCTTGCGCTGCCGTCTGGTTGATGTACTATTTGAACACCTGTCTGGCGTCCCTGTTGTTCTTGCATGGGGGTGCCAATAGGCCGGCAATGTGATAAAAGTGATTGACAGTCAGTGGCAAATAGATGTACATGTACTTGGTAGCACAGTGTTTTCTCCACTACACTGCCCGTCATCATTTCGATATCCTTAAAAATCAGTTATTCAGTTACAGGTAGGCTGAAATTAAATTCCATTAATATAGTTTTCATAAATAGTCGGTTCGCTGTTGACCTCTGGTGCTGAATGTTCTGGTG
>JAQYWA010000228.1 GCA_030145265.1 Desulfuromonas sp.
TCCACCTGCTGGAGGTGAAACTGACCAAGGCGGGGTACCAGGTCTCCACCGCCCGTGACGGGGAGGAGGGGGTGGCGAAGGCTATTGCCGAGCGTCCCGACCTGATGATTGTCGATGTGATGATACCGAAGAAGGACGGATACCGGGTGGTGGCGGAGGTGAAGGAGCAGCTGGGGTCACAGGCTCCGGTCATCATCCTTTTGACCGCCCGGGGACAGGAGGCGGATGTGATCAAGGGGCTCGCCGGTGGGGCGGACGACTATATCATCAAGCCGTTCAGCCCACGGGAACTGATCGAGCGGGTGAAGGTGGCACTGATCCGCAACGGCAGGGTTGCCATCCCATGATCTGAACCCGGTGGTCTGGCTGCTGCTGTTTCATCTGGTTATGCACTACACTCCCTCTCCCTTGATGGGAGAGGGTCGGGGTGAGGGTGAGTGCCAGATCAATGCCCCCTCCCCTTAATCCCCTCCCGCAAGGGGAGGGGAGATTGCCTCTAACTTGAATTATGTGCATAACCAGACTCTTTTATTCGAGGGAGGATTCCCCCCATGGACATCGCCGACCCGCGCGAAGAGGAACTGGAGCCGACCCTGGACAGTGAACCGGCGCCGATGATGGAGCCGGTGGCAGAGCTGGCCGCCACGGCCCCGGCGTCGGCCGTCGCCCCGCGCCGCTACTGGGAGGCCCAGAACTTCGCCGAATCGATCCACCGTGATTTTGAGAAGGACCTGGCGCGGGGCGACTTCGCGGCCATGCGCGAGCGGTTCTACATCCTCGCCCGCTACTACGGCCGGACCCTGGCCATCCTGCGCCACGCCATGCTGGATCGCCAGGAGCCGCTGCTGCAGGCCGCCCTGCGCAACCTGGTTGCTCTCCACCACCCCTTCCATCACATGCATGATATCGCCCCGTCCAGGGTTCCCATTGTCCTGACCCTTGACCAGCGGCACCGCCGTCGCCTCATCGAAGACCTGATCGTCGAGGTGCTGCAGGAGTCGACGGCTCCCCTTCCCTTGGATGCCCTGACGACCCGGGTGAACGAACTGCATCTGCTGGCTGGCGCCCGGGAGGAGGTTGTTCTCGAGCATTTGGAAAACTTGCTGGCCAGCGGCCATGTGACCAGCGGGGAGGAAGGCTACAGCCGCAGCCACCGGGTCTACATCGCCACCAACCTGGACCAGGCCGCGCTCGAAGCGCTGCTGGGGGAGGAACTGTATCCCTATTTCGAGCAGGGGGGCTTCCACGGTCTGACAGGCATTGTCGACCGGCGGGATATGTTCCGAGAGTTTCTCAATCGGCTGAGCAGTTTCGGTGCCGAGACGGCGGAACTGTTCATTGCCGCGGCCCGTGAGCTTCTCGGCCCCCCGTCGGTGGCACCCGACCTGGTTCCCTGGCACCATGCCGATCTGATCGGTTCTCTCGTTCCTCGTCCCTATCAGAACGACGCCTTTGCCATTTTTCGCGGCTACGGCTACCAGGGACAGGTGATCGAGGCTCCCACCGGCAGCGGCAAGACCCTCATCGGCATGATGTGCATCCAGGACTGGCTCCGCACCCTTGCCCCTGGCCAATCGATCCTGGTGCTGGTCCCCACCATCAACTATCAGCAACAGTGGTTCGGCGAGCTCTGCCACAAGCCGACCGGGCTGCGGATGGCCCCAGACATGATCTTTACCGGCACCCCGACGGCTTTGGAAGCGGAGGTGGCGGCCACCGGCATCTCGCCTGCGGTGATCGTCATGACTTATCCTGCCCTGGCCCAGGCCGGTTCGGCAACGGGGAAAGGCGGCTTTGACCAGAATTCCATCGAGAGATTCCTGCAGGGAAACGCCATCCGCTACGCGATCCTCGACGAGGTGCACAAAGTGGTGGAGGACCTGCGGAGCATCTCGGCGGAAGTGACCCGCCTGCTGACCGAGTGGCTGCGCGACGGCACTCTCAGCGGGGTGATCGGCTTTTCCGGCACCGCCGCCGCTTATCGTCGGCGCTTTGCCCGGCTCGGGCTGCAGCTGGTGTACACCATGCCTGCCGCCGACCTGATCGCCTATGGATTCGTTGCGCCCTTCGCCGAAATGGGGGTCCCTTTTGCCTATTCTGACCGGGAACAGCAGGTGCGGCTGCTGCTGGACGACTACAAATCCGTTATTCACGAATTTGTGGAGCTGGTGGGGAGCGACCGGCTGCGTGGCATGTTTGCCGAGATTCCCTTGGATGAGCGGGTTGCCCTGGGGCGGGACATCCTGCGCATGTACGCGGGGCGCCCAAACCGGGACCAGGCACTGGCGAAACGCTTCACCGACTGGGAGTCCGGCGGCACCCTGACCATGAACGAACTTCACCTGCTCACTCTGGTGCAGTTGGCCCGCGGCTGGTCGGACCAGACACTGGTGGTGGAAGGGTTTTCCCCTGGGGAGCGTGAAGCCAGGCTCGAACAGTTTGCGTCCCTCTGCACGCGGCTGGAGGAGATCCGCGAAGAACTCCGGGGGCAGATCTACCTCCCCGACATTGCCCGGCGCCTGGATGCCGAGGGATTCGGCAGCACCTTAGACGGGCCGGCAGTCCGCCGGCTTGCTGCCGAGTCCACCTCGGTGGCCCAGCTGGCGGAGCGGGTGCGGGACGGGCTGGCCACCACCATCGTCGGCCTCTATGACAGCCTGAAGATTTTCTACCTGCGGGCCGGCGAGGGACGGGTCGACTGCATCAAGGCGATTGTCCAGGCCGAACGGTCGATCCGGCCGGTTTCGGGCATCATCATCTTTGATGCCGGCAAGCGGATCCCCTGGGAGCGGGGGGTGGCATCACCTGGCTACAGCGGTGTCGCCGGTCTGTTCGCCCAGATGCTCGGCGACGGCAGATTCACCCCCATGGCGGTCCTTTCCAGTGAAATCTATTTTCCGTGGGCCGAACAGCACCCCCTGCCCGAGCGGATCTCCGAATATATACTCCAGGATATCATCCTCGGCCAGCAGGGCAGCGCCCTCTTCGGCCTGGTGACCCAGGGGCTCGAGTTGGCCGAGGCCGATGCGGAACTGTTGAACTCGGCACTTGCCAGCGCCCTGAAGCGCTATGTGGCCGAATTGGGTCAGGTTCATGCCGCCCGTTTTGCGGAATTCAATCGTGAGGTGCTCAAGGGGTTCCGCCGGCAGATCCGCTGGGCCGGGCTCGGCCTGACCGGCGAGAAGTTGCTGGCGCGCCTCGATTTGAAGCACCAGTACCTGGCCAAGTGGGTCGGCACGTTCTTCGATTACGCCATGATCGCCAGCCGCTTCCGCGAACCCCGTCTGGCCGAGCTGCGGCAGGTGAACGGCGAATTGCAGAAGTTTTTTGTGGTCCGGATGGCCGACGGGGACCGCAAGCAGTTGATGTATGACCTGACCTCCCGCATCGTCGATGCGGAGTCTCTGCCGGTGAATATGGTCATCGTTTCCCCCTGGGCGCGCACCGGCTGGAACGTCATCCGCCCCAACGTGCTGATCGATGCCACCGCCACCCGCAACGTCACCGCCTGGCAGCAGCTGCGAGGGCGGGCGATGCGGGCCATGTTCAGCTGGGACCACGACTGCTACCGGCTGGTGATGCTGCTGCTCGGCTCCCATGCCCCGGGGCTGGATGGGTCGGCGGAGCTGCCGACGGATGTGGTTGCCGCCGTCGAGGAACTCCATGGCGGCGAGCGTCATGCCCGGATGCTGGACGAGACGTCGCAGGCGCTGCTGCGCCACGCCCACAACCAGTATCGCGCCCGTTTTCAAGCCGAAGCCGGCGACGACCCTTTGTCCGCAAAAATCGAGGCGGGTCGGCTTCGGAACCTGACCCGGCGCGAGCGCCGGCAGCTGGCTGCGGAGCTGATGCTGGACCGCAACAAGGTGACCCACATTTACGAGCTGGTCAAGGCCTACGGCAGCACCATGCAGGTGCGCCTCGAGAAGGAGAGCGGCCAGTGGCGGCGCACCGAAGCCATTGCCGCCAAGCACGACCGGGAGTTCTCCGTCAATCCGCTCACCGGCCGCTACGG
>JAQYWA010000229.1 GCA_030145265.1 Desulfuromonas sp.
GGCAACGCTCACCGGACCGGTTTCCTCGCCAACGGCCCGCAGCCGCCGTTGGCCCTGAAGTGGAAATTCAAGACCCGGCACGGTTTGCGCGAAATCGAATCCTTTCCGGCAGTCGATGACGGCCTGTCTCCGGCCAGTGTTCACGACGGCATCGTTTACGTCGGCGGACATGACGGCTATGTGTACGCTCTGGATGCCGAGACGGGAGATCCGTTCTGGCAATATGCGACTTCCGGACGCGTGGTGTCGACGCCAACCTACCAGGATGGCGTGGTCTATGCCGGATCGACCGACAACTACCTGTATGCCCTCGACGCTGCTGACGGTACCCTGTTGTGGCGCTACCGGTCTGGGGTCAGGCAGTTCCGCACCATCAGCTACCGCGGCATCCGCTCGTCGCCGCTGATTCGCGACGGGGTGGTTTACGTCGGCGGCTGCGATGGCCGCATCCGTGCTCTCGACGCCAAAACCGGTCGGCTGCGCTGGGTGGTCGATACCGGCACCGAGGGGAGCTACGCCTCGCCGACCATGGATGGCGGCGATCTTTACGTCGGCAGCGACGGTCTGAAAGACAGCCATCTGTTTGCCATACGTGCCGACAGCGGCGAGGTGCGTTGGAAGTTTCCGGTGCCGAAGCAGATCTATGCTACCCCGGCACTGGCCGATGGTATCCTTTACGTCCATGTGCGTGATGACCATGTCTATGCACTGAAAGCGGTCGACGGTTCGCTGGTCTGGAAAACCCCGGCTCCGGCACCCCAGGGGGAGGATCAGGTGTTTACCGACCTCAGCAAGTCGTCGCCGGCTGTTGCGCCGCAGACGGTTTATGTTGGCATCGGCAGCGATCTGGTGGCGCTGAATCGGGCCAGCGGCAAGGTAAAATGGCGGGCCGCCACCGGGCGCAAAGTCGATTCTTCGCCGCTGGTGGTCGGTGGTACCGTTTATGTCGGTTCCGATGACCGAAGCGTCTATGGCTTCGCTGCAGAGTCCGGGAAGAAAATCTGGAGTTTCGCTACTGGCGGTAAGGTTTCCATTTCGCCGTCGGTGGGAGAGGGATTGCTGCTGATCGGCTCGAACGACGGTTCTTTGTATGCTTTTGAGTCTGCGGCACAACCATAGGAGACGGTCGGTTGTTATCACGAATTGTCACCATAGTTCTGATGGTTTTGATCGCGGCCTGTTCTCCGGAGCCGGCCGCTGACGGTTTTGTCGACGACCGGGCCGGACTGTTGACGGTGGCGGAGCGGGGACGGATCGATGCATTTCATCGTAAACTCCTGACCGATCTCGATATCCACCTGCAGCTGGTCACCCTCGACCAGAGTCCGTCCGATCTTAACCGGACCGCTCTCGATCTTTTTAAACAGCACGCTCTCGGGGATGCGACCCGGGGCGCGCGGGGCGTACTGCTACTGGTTGATCCGGGGGGACAGCAGGTGCGTCTGGAAATCGGTTATGATCTCGAGGGGGTTTTCCCGGATGGTTTTGTCGGCAATGTCGAGCGGCGACAGATGGTGCCGTTTTTTCAAGTCGGGCGGGTCGGTGCGGGGATTGAAGCGACGGTCGAACTGCTGGTCGGCCGTGCCTTGGGGGCAGGGGATGAGGTCGGTTCTGCGGGGAATCGCGGTGAATTGTCGCACCTGAGCGGCGGAGCGGGAGCGCGGGCCGAGGTCGAAATTGGCGCCGGGATTCCGGTTCTCGACGAAGAGATCGCTCCGGGAACCTATGCCGCCCAAAGCTCACCGCTGGAGACCCTGCAACTTTATGGCGAGGTTGTTGGCCGCCATTTGAAAAGTCCCGACCTTGGCTTGTACACCCCGGAAACTCGAGACTTTTTTCGGCAATGGCTGGTGACTGACGCCCAGCAGGACAACGAGCTGCGAACCCTGGATGAAATGCTGCCGCAGGCGGCGGTCATCGAGCACGGGGAGCGGGCAGTGGTCCGTTTCCCGGTGACGGCGAGGCGCGCTGCCCCTTACCTGTTGCGCAGAGGCCCCACTGGCTGGCAGCTCGATTTTGCCGCCATGAGCCGCCTGATCGGGTTCAACCACAAAAATCAGTGGTTTTTCCGTTCTTCAGGCCACGAGTTTATGTTCGGTTTTACCGACCTCGATTTCGATCGCCACGGCTTTCCCCATTCACAGCAATGAACGCCTTTTACTGGAACAGGGTGTGTTCCAGTACGATCTTCACTCCGATGCCGCACAGCACCAGTCCGCCGAGAACTTCCACCCGCTTGCCCCACAGACTGCCGATACGGCCACCGAGCAGCATGCCGATCACCGTCAATACGCCGCAGACCAGGCCGATCACAACGGCCGGTAGCCAGACGCTCACTCCGAGCATCCCCAGTGATAATCCGACCGCCAGGGCGTCGATGCTGGTGGCGACCGCCAGCATAAGCATCGTCAGGCCGCGGGTGGGGTCGGTCGGGCTGGTTTCTTCATCCTCTTCTGCAAACGCCTCGCGGATCATCTTGATGCCGACGAAAGCCAAAAGTCCAAACGCGATCCAGTGGTCGTAGGCAGAGATATAGAGCTGAACGGTGATTCCCGCCAGCCAGCCGAGCACCGGCATCATGGCCTGAAACAGCCCGAAGTGAAATCCGAAGCGAAACAGGTGCCGGCCGGTGATTCGTTCCAGGGTTACGCCGGCGGCCAGAGCGACAGCAAAGGCATCCATGGCCAGGGCCACGGCGATGCCGAGTATGGTAAGCACATCCATCCAGTCTATCCCTTCTTATTTTTGATGCTTTCGCAAAAAGTATTGAGATGGCTAAGTAAAAATTTCGACCTACAATGCCTGGTGATTTTTCAGGGGCGAAGGCCTACATCAGGTAGGTCGAGGTCCTGAAAAAGCATCGTAACGCTGTAGGGCGGACTTTTTGCGACGCCAACCTTTTTTCGTCGTCAAAATTGTCGTATTCTGTCGCCCGCTTGTCAACGGCTAATCGAGGGCATTTTAATCCTGGGTGTCGGACCCTGTTTTCGCGCGTCGGCATGGGTGGTCAAAACGCTTGCTTTATCTTTTGTGATCTGCTAAAAATTGCCCTTCAATCAAGTAGATAACGTAAGGAGATGTTTTAAATGGGTTTGATGGATGGAAAACGCGGCATCATTTTTGGTGTGGCGAATGATATGAGTATCGCCTGGGGGATCGCCCAGCAGCTTAAGGCTCAAGGGGCTACCCTGGCTTTTACATACCTGAACGAAGCGCTTGAAAAGCGTGTGCGGCCTTTGGCGGAAAGTCTTGATGCCGACCTGATTCTTCCCTGTGATGTATCCAACGACGCGGATATTGAAGCTGTATTCGAAACCCTTGGCAAAGAATGGGGTTCCGTCGATTTTGTGGTACACGCGGTGGCCTTTGCCAATCGTGAAGACCTTAAGCATGGTTTCAGCCAGACCAGCCGTGCTGGCTTTAAGTTGGCTCTCGATATCAGCGCATACTCGCTGGTAGCCGTCACCCGTTGCGCCGTTCCCCTGATGACTGATGGCGGCAGCATCGTCACCATGACCTACCTGGGAGCCGTGCGGACCATTCCTCAATACAACGTCATGGGGGTGGCTAAGGCCGCCCTGGAGGCCTCGGTGCGTTATCTGGCGGTCGAATTGGGCGAGAAGGGGATTCGCGTTAACGCAGTATCGGCCGGTCCGATAAAGACCCTGGCTGCCTCCGGCATCGCTAACTTTCGCGAAAAACTCAAGCTGATGGATGACCGCGCGCCGCTCAAACGTTGCGTCAGCCAGGAGGAAGTCGGCAAGTCCACCCTGTACCTGCTGTCCGACCTGGCCAGCGGTGTAACTGGTGAAGTTCACTATGTTGACGCCGGTTTCAACGTTACCGGTGCATGACTATTGATCGAAAAAAATCTATCAAGGGGCCCTTGCGGCCCCTTTTTTCGTTTTTCATGACTAGGAGGCTGCCGGGCTTAACATGAACCTACTGCGAAATTGGCTGATCGGCCCATATTCTCGACAATTTTCGA
>JAQYWA010000230.1 GCA_030145265.1 Desulfuromonas sp.
TGACCGGCAAGGAAAATGCGATGAATCTCGCTGAAGAATTCAAGGACGCCTGTGGTTTCGGCCTGTTGGCGCAGATCAAGAACCGTCCGAGCCATGCCCTGGTCGAGGACGCCATCCGCGCCCTGTCCCGTATGATCCACCGCGGCGCAGTGGCCGCCGATGGCAAGAGCGGCGACGGTTGCGGCCTGCTTTGCGCGATGCCGACCCGGTTTATGCGCCGAATCGCCGAAGAGAGCGGCCATTCGCTTCCCGAGCAGTTCGCTGTGGCCATGCTGTTTGTCACCGACGAGAAGCGGCAGATGCAGGTTTTCGAAGAGACCTGCACCCGTAACGATCTGCAGCTGCTGTTCGTACGAGAGGTGCCGATCAATACCGAGGCGCTTGGAGAATACGCCTTAGGGATGCTGCCGAAGATCCGCCAGGCCTTCGTGGTGCCGGCGGCGCTGATTGCCACCCGCCGCTTCGACGCCCTGCTGTACCTGACCCGCAAGGAGATTGAGCATCAGCTGAGCGCCGACAGCGACTTCTACATCCCGTCCTTTTCTCGCAAGACCGTCGCCTACAAGGGACTGGTCATGCCGAGCTACCTGCGCACCCTCTATCCCGACCTGCAGCAGGACGATTTCGAAAGCGCCTTCGCGGTCTTTCACCAGCGCTTTTCCACCAACACCCTGCCGCGCTGGCGGCTGGCTCAGCCGATGCGCACCCTGGCCCACAACGGCGAAATCAACTCGCTGCACGGCAACCGTTTCAACGCCCGGCATAAATTCAACGAGGCCAGCAGCACGATTTTCAGCGACGAGGAGATGACTCGGCTCTATCCCCTGTTCGAGGAAGGGTCGAGCGATAGCGCCAGCCTCGACAACATGCTGGAATTTTTGCTGGCCAACGGGGTCGACTTCTTCAAGGCGATCCGCAGCCTGATTCCGCCTCCGCGCCACAACGTGGCCCATATGCCGTCGCGCTTGCGCTCCTTTTACGAGTATACTTCGGCGGCCTATGAACCCTGGGACGGCCCGGCGGCGGTGAGCGTCACTGACGGCCGTTACGTAGGCTGCATACTCGACCGCAACGGACTGCGTCCGGCCAAGTATCTGCTCACCACCGATGATCGCCTGCTGATCTCCAGCGAGTACGGAGTTCTTGACACGGACCCCGAGATGGTTCGCGAACGAGGCCGCCTGCAGAGCGGTGAGATGATAGCTGCCGACCTCGAACAGGGGCAGATTTTCTATACTCGCGACATCGACCGCTATCTGATGGAGTCACAGCCCTACAACGAGTGGCTGACCGACCGAACCTTCTACCTGCAGGAGTTCATCGAACACCAGTTCGACGACCTCAGTGACTACGCCTGCGCCGAATTGGCCGAGAAACAACGCTTTTTCAACCTCACCCATGAATCCCTCGAGCTGATCGTCCGCCCTATGCTAGAAGCGGGCAAGGAACCGGCCGGCTCCATGGGGGACGATACGCCGATGGCGGCCTTCTCCCGCGAGCCGCGCAACTTCACCGACTTCTTCCGGCAGAAGTTCGCCCAGGTGACCAACCCGCCCATTGACCCGTACCGGGAAAAAGTGGTGATGTCAGCCACCATCGGCTTCGGAGGCCTCGGCAATCCGTTGCTCGAAACACCGGAGCGGGCCCATCGCCTGAAGAGCATCTCGCCGATTCTGTCCCGGGACATCTTCGACGCCCTCCTTTCCTTTGGCGATCCCAAGCGGCCACGTTTCGAACCCTGTTACAGGTACGGGGTCTTTGCCACCACTTTCGCGGGTGATCTGCAGGCTAGCCTGAAAGAGCTGGGCGAGCGGGTGGTCGCGGCGGTGCGTGATGAGGCGGTGCGCATTGTGGTGCTCGACGACCGCGGGGTCGATGCCGGCCACAAGGTGATCCCCATTGCCATGGCGGTTGGGTATCTCAACCAGCGGTTGCTGACGGAAAAACTGCGCCACCGGGTCAACCTGGTCGTCGTCACCGGCGAGGTCAACGATTCCCATGCCGCCTGCGTGCTGCTCGGCTACGGGGTGACCGCGATCTATCCCTGGCTCCTTTATGCCACCAGCTTCGAGCTGTGTCGGCGCAAGGATTTGATGCCCAAGGAAATCCGCCGCTCGCTGAAAAACCTTTACGACGCCATGACCAAGGGGATTCTCAAGATCATGTCTAAGATGGGGATCAGCACCGTCTCCAGCTACCGTAACGCCGCCCTGTTCGACATTATCGGGCTGTCTCGCGAGCTGGTTTCCGACTGTTTTACCGGCACCGCTCTACATCTTCCGGGGCTTGGCTACACCGAGATCGAGGAGCGCCTGGACCGCCAGCACCGGGCGGTATTCCAGGAAACCTTCATGACCCCGATCTATCCTCTCAAGGTCGGCAGTTTTTTTCAGAATAACGCCGACAGCGAGTACCATGATTTCGGTGCCCGGTCGGTGGTGCTGATGCACAATTTCGCCGCCACTCTCGAGCGGGCCGAGTACCTCGAGTTCCGCGCCCTGATTGAAAACCGGGGGCGCCGCTTCATTCGCGACTTTTTTACCTGGAACAGCGACCGTCCGCCGATCCCCGTTGATCAGGTCGAATCCGTGGAATCGATCACCCGCCGTTTCGACTCGGCGGCCATGTCCCTCGGCTCGATCTCTCCCGAAGCTCACGAAGCCTTGGCCGAGGCGATGTACATCCTCGGCGGGGCGTCCAACAGCGGCGAGGGGGGAGAAGACCCGGCGCGGCTTACGACCAGCCGCAACAGCAAGATCAAGCAGGTCGCTTCGGGGCGTTTCGGGGTCACCCCCGAATACCTGCGTAGCGCCGAGCAGATCCAGATCAAGGTGGCCCAAGGAGCCAAGCCGGGCGAGGGGGGGCAGCTGCCGGGCGAAAAGGTGACGCCGCTGATCGCCTCGCTGCGCTACACCGTCCCCGGGGTGACCCTGATCTCGCCGCCGCCGCACCACGACATCTATTCCATCGAGGACCTGGCCCAACTGATCTTTGACCTGCGTCAGGTCAATCCTAAAGCCAAGATCAGCGTCAAGCTGGTTTCCAGCGAAGGGGTTGGTACCATTGCCGCCGGAGTGGCCAAGTGCTACGCCGACCGGATCATCATCTCCGGCTGCGACGGGGGCACCGGCGCCGCGCCGCAGACCTCGATCAAGCACGCCGGCAATCCCTGGGAACTGGGGCTGGCCGAGGCCCATAACAGCCTCAAGGCCAACCACCTGCGGGAGCTGGTCGAACTGCAAACCGATGGCGGCTTCAAGATCGGCACTGACGTGGTCAAGGCGGCTTTGCTCGGTGCCGAGTCGTACGGTTTCGGCACCGCCCTGCTGGTGATGCTCGGCTGCAAGATGCTGCGGGTCTGCCATCTCAACCGCTGCTCGGTGGGAGTGGCCACCCAGGATCAGAACCTGCGCGAGCATTTTGTCGGCACAGTCGATAAAGTCGTCTCCTATTTGCGTAACGTCGCCGAGGATGTGCGGGAACTTCTCGCCCGGCTCGGCTACCGCAGCCTCGACGAACTCATTGGCCGCAGCGACCTGCTCAAGGTGATAGAGCATGAAGAGGCGAACCGCTTCGACTTTTCCCGGGTGCTGCAACATATCGACGGGATCGACACCCGCCAGCGGCCCAATCCTCCCTTCGACGACAACGCGTTTGAAAAAGAGGTGTTGCAGGAGGTGCTCCCGGCCATCCGCGACCCCCGCGTCGAAGTCATCGTCGAGCGCACCATCCGCAATATCAACCGCAGCTTCGGCGCCCTGATCAGCGGCGAGGTGGCTCACTACTATGGCAACCAGGGGTTGCCTCGTGAGGCTATCGCCCTGCGCCTGACCGGGGTGGCCGGCCAGTCGCTGGGGGCGTTCCTGGTTGACGGGTTGAGCATTTACCTCAGCGGGGTTGGTAATGATTACGTGGGCAAGGGGATGAACGGCGGTCGAATCATCATCATCCCCGGGGTTTACCAGGAGGG
>JAQYWA010000231.1 GCA_030145265.1 Desulfuromonas sp.
GCCGAGCTTAAGTCCGGCGCCGAGGCTTATGACAGCGCGCCGCTGACCCTTGAAGAGGTCCTGACGATCATGGCCGAAGCGGTGGCCGCCGGCAAACAGGTGGTGCGTCTGCACACCGGCGACCCGGCTCTGTACGGGGCGATTCAGGAGCAGATGGAAGCCCTGGATGCCCTCGGTATCGGCTACCGGGTGATTCCCGGGGTGACCGCCGCTTTTGCCGCTGCTGCGACCCTGTGCCAGGAACTGACTCTGCCGGAGGTCTCCCAGACTCTGGTGCTGACCCGCATCGAGGGGCGCACCCCGGTGCCGGAAAGGGAGCAATTGCGCCGGATCGCCGCTCTCGGTGCCACCGTCTGCCTCTATCTGTCAGTGTCGATGATGGACAAGGTGGTGGCCGAACTGCTGGCCGGCGGAGTCTACACCCTGGCGACCCCGGTGGCGGTGGTGAGCAAGGCGAGCTGGCCTGACGAACAGATTGTTGAAGGGACCCTCGCCGACATCGCCGACAAGGTGGCGGCGGCGGGGATCGGTCGCCAGGCGCTGATTCTGGTCGGCGAGGTGCTCAACGCCCGCAGCCAGGGGGTGCCGGAAAAATCGAAACTGTACGACAAAGATTTTGACCACGGATTTCGCATCCGCTCCTGAATTCCGTTGACTCACGGGCAACCCAGGTGAATTCCATGACCCTATCGATCATCGCCCTCACTCCCGGCGGGGCCGAATTGGCCCGCCGGCTTGGCCAGTCGCTGCCGGACGTCTGCCTGTATCTCCCCGACCGGTTGCGCGCCGAAGATCGCTGCTGCTATTATCGTGAGCCGTTGGCGGAGCTGCTGCCGCGCCTGTTTGCCCAGGGGGATGCCCTGTGCTGCATTATGTCGACCGGGATTGTGGCCCGTCTCCTCGCCCCGCACCTGCGGGGGAAGGCGGTCGATCCGGCGGTGGTGGTCATGGACGAGGCCGGGGAGTTCGCCATCAGCCTCTTTTCTGGCCACCTCGGTGGCGCCAACGAACTGGCCCGCCAATTGGCGCAGCTCAGCGGCGGCCGAGCGGTGATCACCACCGCCACCGATGTCAACGGCCTGCCGGCCTGGGACGATGTCGCCCGCCAGGCCGGGATGGTGGTTGAACCGGTAAGGAACATCAAACGTCTCAACAGCATGTTGCTGCACGGGGAGAAGATTGCCCTGGTCGACCGGCAGGGGCGGATTTCTCGTCATTTTTCCGGGGTGTCGGGTGTTTTCGCGTCGGCGAACTTCTCTTCCGCCCTGCATGCGGGGGCGACCGGGATGGTCTTTGTCACCCATCGGCTGATTCCCACTCTCGATAAGCATCCAGATTTGCTGCTGCTGCGGCCCCGTGACCTGGTGGTCGGGATCGGCTGCAACCGGGGCACCTCGGCGGATGAGATAGAATCGGTGGTATTGCAGGAGCTGAAACGGGCTTTCCTTTCCATGGCCAGCGTCGCCTGCCTGGCTACGATCACCGACAAGGCCGACGAAGCCGGACTGAACGAGTTCGCCCGGCGGCACAGTCTGCCTGTTGAACATCACGAGGCTGCCGTTCTCAACCAGGTCCAGACCCCCACGCCGGAATCTGCCCATGTCATGGCGGCAGTCGGTGCGCGGGGGGTCTGCGAGCCCGCCGCCATCCTTTCGGCCGGAGGCGGGCAACTGCTGGTCGCCAAGCAGAAACGCGGCAACGTTACCGTAGCGATAGCGGAAAAAGCGGTGATTGGTGATCAGTGATTGGTTATTTTTTTTCCAATTTAATCTGTCACAAATCACCAATAACTAATCACTGGTTTAATACCAAACACGGATTTCAATGAACGGAACATTATACGTCGTCGGCATCGGGCCCGGCGGCCATGAGCATATGACCTTTGCCGCCCGCGAGGCGATCGAAGGTGCCGACACGGTGGTCGGTTACAAGACCTATCTCGATCTGGTTGAGCCGCTACTGGTCGACAAGCGGGTGGTTTCTTCGGGGATGAAGAAAGAGGTCGACCGCTGCCGCGAGGCGCTGGAGCTGGCCCGCGCCGGCCGCACGGTGGCCCTGGTCTCTTCCGGTGATTCGGGCATTTACGGCATGGCCGGGCTGGTGCTGGAGCTGGTTGGCGGCGATGCCGCGACCGAACCGGAAATTGTGGTGGTCCCCGGGGTTTCGGCGGTTCAGGCGGCGGCTTCCCGGCTCGGCGCCCCGCTGATGCACGATTTCGCGGTGATCTCCCTGTCCGACCTGCTCACTCCCTGGCCGCTGATCCGCCGCCGTCTCGATGCCGCCGGCCGCGCCGATTTCGTCGTCGCCCTCTACAACCCCCGCAGCAAGGGGCGGGTTCGCCAGCTCGACGAGGCGAGGGCAATCCTGCTACGCCATCGCGGGCCGCAGACCCCGGTGGGGATCGTGCGCAACGCCTGCCGGCCGGACGAGACAATGACGGTGACCGATCTGGCGCACCTCCCCGAGCAGGAGGTCGACATGCTGTCGCTGGTGATGATCGGCAACTCGGCGACCCGGGTTGACGGCGCCGGGCGGATGCTGACGCCTCGCGGCTATGCCAAAAAGTATTTGACCGGCAGCGAGACGGTTCCCGGTGATAACGCCGCCGCTCCGGCCAGGGCCCTGTTCGTCGGTGGTACCGGCAGCGACGTGGGCAAAAGCGTGATTGCCGCCGGACTTTGCCGGATTCTGCTGCGGCGTGGCCTTTCGGTGGCGCCGTTCAAGGCACAGAACATGGCCCTCAACTCGGCGGTGACCCCCGAGGGGGGCGAGATCGGCCGGGCCCAGGCGCTGCAGGCGGCGGCTTGCGGCATCCCGCCCCATACCGACATGAACCCGGTGCTGCTCAAACCCAATTCCGACACCGGCTCTCAGGTGATTATCCAGGGGCGGCCGGTGGGGAACATGACGGTTCGTGAATATCACCGCTTCAAAACTGAGGCCTTCGCTCAGGTCCGGGAATCCTACGCCCGGCTGGCGGCCGGCCACCAGGTGGTAGTCATGGAAGGGGCCGGCAGTATCGCCGAAGTCAACCTCAAGGAACACGACATCACCAATCTCAAGGCCGCCGCCATGGCCGAGGCGCCGGTGCTGCTGGTGGCCGATATCGACCGTGGCGGAGTCTTCGCGGCGCTGCTCGGCACCCTCGAACTGCTCGACCCGCTAGAGCGGGCGCGGATCGCCGGGGTGATTATCAACCGCTTTCGCGGCGACGCTTCGCTGCTGCAGCCGGGAATCGAGCTGATCGAGGACCGCACCGGGGTGCCGGTGCTCGGGGTGGTCCCCTGGATCGATCTGAAGCTCCCCGAGGAGGATTCGGTGGCGCTGGCCCGCAAGGGGCGTCGGCCGAAGGGGCAGGGGCTGCGTATAGGCGTGGTGCGGCTGCCGCGCATTTCCAACTACACCGATTTCGATCCCCTCGAGCGGGAGCCGGACATCGACCTGATTTATGTCGAGGAGCCGTCCCCGTTGGAAGGTCTCGACCTGCTGATCCTCCCCGGCACCAAGAGCACCCTGCCCGATCTGCAGTTTCTGCGGGAGTCTGGGTTGTTTCAGGCGATTCGCGATTTCCATGGGGCCGGCGGACGGGTGGTCGGTATCTGCGGCGGCTACCAGATGCTCGGCCGCTGTTTGTGCGACCCCCATGGGATCGAATCGGGCCTGGCTGCCGCCGACGGCCTCGGCCTGCTCGACGTGGAGACCGAACTGCAGCCGCTGAAAAAGACCCACCAGGTCGAAGGGGTGACCCTCTCTGCCGCCGTGGATCTTGGCTTGTTGGCCGGAACGGTAGTTCGCGGTTACGAAATCCACCAGGGGGAGACCCTCTGTGGGCCGGCAGCCCGACCGCTGCTGCGCCTGACCCGCCGCTCCGGTGCTGCAGCCGATCTCGACGACGGTGCGGTGTCCGCCGATGGCCGTGTGTGGGGAACTTACCTGCATGGCCTGTTCGATGACGACGA
>JAQYWA010000232.1 GCA_030145265.1 Desulfuromonas sp.
CTGGACGGTACCGATTTCAAGAGCAACCTCGGCGCCAACGCCCTGCTCGGTGTTTCGATGGCCTGTGCCAAGGCCGCGGCAGAAGATGCCGGACTGCCTCTTTACCAGTACATCGGTGGTGCCAACGCCAAAGAACTCCCTCTGCCGATGATGAACATCATCAACGGCGGCGAACATGCCGACAACAACGTCGACATCCAGGAGTTCATGATCATGCCCGCCGGGGCCGACTCCTTCAAAGAGGCCCTGCGCATGGGCGCGGAAATTTTCCATGCCCTGAAAAAAGTACTCAAGGACAAGGGCTACAACACCGCCGTTGGCGACGAAGGGGGCTTCGCCCCCAACCTGAAAAGCAACGAAGAAGCTCTCGAGGTAATCATGGAGGCCATCAGCGCCGCCGGATTCACCCCCGGTGAAGATGTGCTGCTCGCTCTCGATGTCGCATCCTCTGAACTTTACGAGAACGGCGTGTACACCCTGGCCAACGAGGCTCAGCCGAAAAAAAGCGCCAAGGAGCTGGTCGATTTCTACGAAGACCTGGTCAACCGCTACCCGATCATCTCCATCGAAGACGGCATGGCCGAAAACGACTGGGATGGCTGGAAACTCATGACCGAAAGGCTCGGAGACAAGATCCAGATTGTCGGTGACGACCTTTTCGTCACTAACACCAAAATCCTCAAAGAGGGGATCGACAAAGGGATCGCCAACTCGATCCTGATCAAGGTCAACCAGATCGGCACCCTGACCGAAACCCTCGATGCTATCGAAATGGCCAAGCGGGCCGGCTATACCGCCGTGGTTTCTCACCGCAGCGGCGAAACCGAAGACACCACCATCGCTGACCTGGCCGTTGCAACCAACGCCGGGCAGATCAAAACCGGTTCACTCTGCCGAACCGATCGCATCTGCAAATACAACCAGCTGCTGCGCATCGAAGACGAGCTCGACGACGTTGCCGTATTCAGCGGCAAAGACGTCTTCTACAACCTGCGCAACAAATAGCACTGTGCATCATGTTTGACGAAAAAGGCCTGCCGTTTCCGGCAGGCCTTTTTAATGTGAACCCGACTATTGAGGAAAATCAAACCACCCTCTCCATGCAAATCCGGCGCAGCTTTTCAACATGATCCCGATCCGCACTCCCCAGGCAATTCAACATCTGCCGCAAGCTGTCGTCCTGAAAAGCCATCGCCGAACCGATGTGGATAGCGAGAAAGTCCTCTTCAAGTTTCAGCGACAACCGCAATGCCAATCGCTCATTCACCGACGAAGTTCTGGCCCCGGCCAGAATGCCGCGAGCGCTTTGAAGCAACCGTTCCGCCTGGGCGACGGGGAGCGTCTGACTCTTGAACGCCTGGCTGGCCGGAAGCCGCATAGCGAAACGAATCTGCATGGCATGAGCTTCCTCATCGTGCGCCATCTGGGTCCACAACGCCCTCAGCTGAGCATCACACTCGACCCGTTCAGCGAGCTCCTGGTAGATATTGCCGACAACATCCTCGATCTCGGCACACACACTGAGAAAACGCAACACCATCAACACCCCCAAGGGCACTTGCCCCCAGTGCCACAGGGGCGGCAAAAAACGATCCGCTAATCCGAATACGGCCGACGGCGACGGTCGACCAGATAGTTACTGCCCGGCTGGCGCTTGACATAGTCTTTTATTTCAGCCGCAATTTTGGCGATTTCAGTCGGTGACTTGAGATCGCGGTGAACATCGCTGACCACCGCAATCGATATGGACATAACACTGAAAGACCGCTCAACCCCGTAGCGATCGAGCCCAACTATCGCCTCCCCAGCCAGGTCATCGGGACGATAATGGTTGACAATCGTCCGATCAAAATCCTGGATAATCCTTTCACAAACAGCAGAAACGCGGTCGGGCGAGGTAATGATAACAAAATCATCGCCACCGATATGCCCGACAAAATCGTCACGGTTCCCCTCGCAGCGTTGCGCATCGCAGACAATGTCCCCTGTCATTTTCAATACTTCGCTGCCGGCGGCAAAGCCGTATCGATCATTGTAAAACTTGAAGTTATCCAGGTCGACATAACAGAGCGCAAATTTAACACCGCAGCGCATTTTTTCCACCAGAACCCGCTCGATGGCAATATTGCCGGGCAACCTGGTCAACGGACTGGCATCCAGGCACAACCGACCGTAGTCCACAAGCTTTTGCGCAACGACGTTGAGGTCCCGTTCAAACTCCTTAATCTCGTCGTAAACATAGGGATTTCCAGGCCCGTCGGAAAACCGTTCGAGGATCTGATGATCGATCATCCTGTGCAGATTCTTCAAAGACGAGAGAGTTCGGTAAGCCAACAGTAGAACGATAGGGAAGAGCACTGCCAAGATAAGGAAAAAATAAAAAGCCAGCTCCACATGCAGCTGAATGGAACTCAGCAGAGCGGGATCGACTGTCCCGGCCAAAGAACGACCGAGATCAAACAACGATTGCCGGCTATCAAGGAGATGACAAAATGAGCGAATCCCCAGAAAGAGAATCAGGAGAAACAGACCTGCAAGGATTTTAAATAGAGTAGAAATACGCACCGGCAATAAACACTCCCACAAGGACCTGAAGACGGAACCATACCTGGAAGCCTTGTTAATGAGTCATCTTACCGGTTTTCGTCAGAAAAAGCAAAGCGGCGAACAGGTTCGCCGCTTTTTAAATCCTACTCGGTCTCCCCCTTGAACCACTTATCGAACCAGGTCCGGTGATCCTTTTCAGAAAGGAGCTGCAGGTCCCTGGGGCCGAGCCAGACCCCGCCGCAGCCCGGACACTTGTCAAGGGGAACCCCCCGGAAGGTCAGGGCCTTGATAACTTCACCGCATTTAGGACAACGGTTTTGACAGTACTCGCGGATAACCTTTTCCCTGGCCTCCGTGCGCATTTTTTCGATTTTTTCTTTTTCCTCGTTGTAGAAATACTGGTTTTCGAGGGCTTTTTTGCGCTCTTCCCAAAGATCGGTCATAGTCACCTCCGCGGAATTACTTACTTTTTGATAAGTATAGCAATTAAATGGAAGCTGGCAAGCCGTCTCATTCAGCCACATCGCCAATAACCAGGTGACCGGCACCAAAGGCGGCCCCCTTGCCCAGGTTCAACAGGGATGCCAGTCGCAGCAGCCAGAGAATATCCTGAAGGCCGTCGCCACTGATTTTTAACGATCCGACGATTCCGCCAAGGTCCTGCCTGCGACCGTCCCCTTCAAGACAACGCCAGTCACGCCAGGCAAGTCGGTTTTCAAGTTCTCGAACCTGTCCAGCCGCAGCCAGGAAGAAGCCGGGATCATCAACCAGTTCATATCCACAATGGGCGTGAACCATCGCTGTTACCCGACGTAGCATGAACGGGAAAAGGGTCCTGAAGCCAGGATTGAACAGCGGCCGACGATCGGACAAGAGTCGGGCCGGGGTTTGCAGCTGCAGGCAGACTTCCGACGGCTCGGCAAAAGTATCGAGCCACCAGCCGGCATGGAGCACAGGCAGGGGCATCGGGATCTCCCCACCCGGCTGCCAGATGCGCATCCGGTTGCCCGAAAGATCCTCGGCCTCGACCGCCGCCAGCTCGAAAAGTCCTTCACCCCGGTGAAAACCCCGGCCCCCCAGGGCCTGAAACGCCAGACATAACTCCCTGAGCAACTGGGCACCCTGGCCGAACAGGACAACCGGCAGTTCGAGAGGACCGTCAATTTCAGCAGGAAGGGACAGGTTTAGCGGGGGGTGAACCACAAACGGGGGACCCGGCAGCTGATAGCGTCGCCGGGCATATGGATCCGGCGAAACCGGGGGATCAAAAAGGGCATCGAATGCCGGATCGTACGAACCGGCGGACAGCAGTTCAACTTGGCTGGCGGCCTGCCTGAGGTTGCGTCGAAGCCTCAACAGGGTTTCGACCGTCAGGATATAGGGATCCTGAAATTCGAGTCGCA
>JAQYWA010000233.1 GCA_030145265.1 Desulfuromonas sp.
TACGTGGCGGTGGTGCTGCTGTTCGGCGTGTTCGGCGCCGCGCTCATCGCCCGCGGTCTCAAGTCGGCCCTGTTCGGCCTCGAACCCCACGAGATTGCCGCCCTGTTCAAGGAGCGCAATGCCATTATCGGGGCGATCCGCGAAGGAATCATCGCCGTCGACGGCGACGGCTGCCTGACCTTGCTCAATTCCGCCGCCCGCCGCTACCTGGGGCGCGGGCATCGGGATAATCTGCGCGGTCAGCAACTGGCCGACATCTGTCCCTGCGATGAGATGCAGCAGGCGCTGGCCGGCGGGGAAACCCTGCTTGACTACGAGATGCCCTTTGGTGGCCGCAGCATGATCGTCAATCTGCTGCCGCTGGCCGGGGAGAAGGCTGGCGCGGTGGCCAGCTTTCGGCCCAAGGATGAGCTCGACCGGTTGACCCGCGAGCTCTCACGCATGCAGGAATATTCCGAGTTGTTGCGGGCCCAGACCCACGAGTATTCCAACAAGCTGCACACCATCGCCGGGTTGATCCAGATCGGCGCCCACCAGGAGGCGCTCGAGCTGATCATGACCGAGGCGAGCGGTTACCAGGACTTCATCCGCACCCTGGCCGAGGCGGTCCCCGACCCGCTACTGGCCGGGCTGATCCTCGGCAAGTTCAACCGGGCCCGGGAGCTGAAAATCGAATTTCTATTTGATCCTGACAGCTCGCTGGCCGACCTGCCGGAACAACTGGACCGGAACCACCTGGTGACGGTGATCGGCAACCTGCTCGACAACGCCTTCGAGGCGGTCAGGGACAATGGCCCGACGCGGCAGGTCCGCCTGTTTCTTACCGATCTCGGGACCGACCTGGTGATCGAGGTTGAGGATTCGGGACGGGGCGTATCGCCTGAGCTGGCCGCGACCCTGTTCGATCGGGGCGTAACCAGCAAGGCCAGGGCCGGGCATGGTCTTGGCTTGTACCTGGTGCGCCGGGCCCTGGACGCTTTGGGGGGCGAGGTCACTTTTAACGAGGGCGAGCTGGGCGGGGCGCTGTTTGTGGCGATGATTCCCAAACAGCAAAGGGAGGGCGCATGAACAGGCAAACGATTCGCACCTTGATCGTCGAGGATGATCAGCGCATCTCGGAGTTGCACCGGCGCTTTACCGAAAAGATGGACGGTTTTGAGGTGGTCGGGATCGCCAACGGCCTGGCCGATGCCGAGGAGATGGTCGAGGTGCTTGAGCCCGATCTGGTGCTGCTGGATCTTTTCTTTCCCGAGGGAAGCGGCATGGATTTGCTGCGAAAGATGCGGGCCGGCGACGCTCCGAGCGATATCATTCTGATCACCGCCGCCCGCGAGATGGCTTCGCTGCAGGAAGCTTTGCGCGGCGGGGTGTTCGACTACATCATCAAACCGGTCTATTTTTCCCGTTTCGAGGAAGCGCTCAACAAGTACCGCGACTATTTTGAACGGATCCAGACCGGCGGCTCGCTGGAGCAGCAGGAAGTCGACCAGCTGCTGCGCGCCCACTCGGCCCCGGAATCGGTGGGGCGGGGACTGCCCAAGGGGATTGATCCGCTGACCCTGGGGAAGGTTCGTGAGGTCTTTGACCCGCCCGGGGTGAGCGACCTGAGCGCCGAAGAGGTTGGCGCGCAGATCGGCGTCAGCCGTTCCACCGCCCGCCGCTACCTCGAATTTCTCGTCTCCGAAGGCTTTCTCGCCGCCAACCTGATTTACGGCGTGGTCGGCCGCCCCGAACGGCGCTACGTGCGCAAAACCTGAAGTATCCCTCTCTGTAAACCATCGCTTCTTCCGGTGTGACTACCATTCCCTCGTGTGTTTGGGGCACTCTGCGTGGTGGAGCAAAACCCTGGGGTTTCGCCCCCAGACGTCGACTTACTCTTTTTGTTTGCCCAAACTGAGTAAGCAGAAAAAGGGCACCCCGCTCCTTGCCCTTCGGGTACCCTTCACTGCGCAGACGTTTTGAGGGCGGGCGAAAACTCGCTTCGCTCAAACATCCGCCCGCTTTTTCTCAAAACGTCCACGCCGCGAAGGCTGCGTCACAGGGGACAAGATCATGTCTATCGTCCTTTTCTGGACGAGTTTCCCCCACCGTGAACACAATCACCACAATTACCTAAAAAAACAAAATTCTTTTTAAATTCCGAATATTTACTTCTTTGCTTGAGTGGCGCTAGGGTGGATCTAACGATCACTGGCGAACATCTGCGGAAGTACCCGACAGGTGTGGACCCCGTCCCTCGAACAAAGGAGTTTTGCCATGCTTTACATCCAGTTTCTCTTTCTGCTGCTGGTGCTTTACCTTGGCAGCCGTTACGGCGGTATCGGTCTCGGTGTCATTTCAGGTATCGGCCTGGTAGTCGAAGTTTTTGTTTTCAAAATGCCGCCGACCAGTCCGCCGATTACCGTCATGCTGATCATCATGGCGGTGGTCACCTGTGCTGCCATTCTCGAGGCGGCCGGTGGTCTCAAGTACATGCTGCAGGTGGCCGAACGCATTTTGCGGTCAAAACCGAAAATGGTCACCATTCTCGGTCCCCTGGTCACCTACACCATGACTTTCATGCTCGGCACCGGTCATGCGGTCTATTCGATCATGCCGATCATCGGCGACGTGGCACTGAAAAACGGCATTCGTCCCGAGCGCCCCATGGCGGCCGCTTCGGTGGCTGCTCAGTTGGGCATTACCGCCAGCCCAATTTCCGCCGCGGTGGTCTACTATCTTTCCCAGATGACCGGCGTGGCTTCCGAGATCACCCTGTTGTCGATCCTTTCCGTCACCATTCCCGCCACTCTGCTCGGCAATCTTGCGATGTCTCTTTACAGTATGCGCAGAGGGCTGGAGCTTGAGAATGACCCCGAATATCAGCAACGGTTGAAGGATCCCATCTGGGCCGAGCGCATCAAAGATACCACCGCCACCACCCTCGATGAAAAACTGCCGGCTTCGGCGCGCAACGCGGTGCTGCTGTTTCTCCTGGCGCTGGTTGTCATTGTCGTGATTGCTATGGTTCCTGAAATCCGTACTTTGGCCGAAGGTGAAAAACCGATCAAGATGTCCGTTATCATCCAGATGATGATGCTGGCTTTCGGTGGCATCATTCTCTGGGCAACCAAAACCCCTTCATCCAAGGTGCCGGAAGGGGTGGTCTTCAAGTCGGGGATGGTGGCGGCGATTGCTATCTTCGGCATTGCCTGGATGAGTGACACCTACTTCCAGTTCGCCATGCCGAGTTTCAAGGTCGGCATCACCGAGATGGTAACTCAGGCCCCCTGGACCTTCGCCCTGGCCATGTTCGTGGTTTCGGTCGTGGTCAACAGCCAGGCGGCCACCTGCCGGATGATGCTTCCGGTCGGCCTGGCGCTGGGGCTGTCGCCGGCGCTGCTGATCGGCATCATGCCCGCATGCTACGGTTATTTTTTCATTCCCAACTACCCGTCGGATATCGCCACCGTCAACTTCGATATCTCCGGCACGACCAAAATCGGCAAGTGGTATTTCAACCACAGCTTCATGATGCCAGGCCTGATTGCGGTGGTCACAGCCTGTCTGGTCGGCTATGGCCTGGCCAGCACCCTGATCTGATTTAATTAAACGATAGTACAAACCACAACGGCGGTCCCGATTTCGGGGCCGCCGTTGTGCGTTGGAAGGGGGAGTCGTTCAGAACTTCATTCGGGCATAAGGGGATTCCGCCGAGGCTTTGAGGGCATCTTCGAGGGTGAAAATGTTTTGAGCTTCGAGTAGGGGGATCAGTTTGAGCAGCACCTCGGCGGTGACGATGGCGTCTCCTAGGAGGCTGTCGGACTTGACGGGCCGAAACGAAAAATCGGATGGTCGAGACCAGATTTTCGAGGAGTTGAGAGCTAATAGCAGGGCTATTTGTCGAAAATCGTCGGAGATATGGGCCGATCAGTCGATTTTGCAGTCGGTT
>JAQYWA010000234.1 GCA_030145265.1 Desulfuromonas sp.
CGTCTTCCCGAGCTGGCCGAACAGACCCCCGGGGTGATCGCGGCGATCAGGGAGCTCACCGCCGAATTGCAGATGGTGGTGGTCGGCAGCCTGCCGGAAAAAGAAGCCGGGCACATCTACAACACCGCCTACGTTATTGACCATGGAAAGGTTCTCGGCAGCTACCGCAAGCTGCACCTCTTTTCCACCATGGGTGAAGACCGTTTTCTGGCGGCTGGAGACAAGACCCTGGTGGTACCGACCTCGGTCGGCCGGATCGGAGTGGCTATTTGCTATGATCTGCGCTTTCCCGAACTGTTCCGTAAGCTGGCCCTGGAGGGGGCCGAGATTCTCTGTCTCTCTGCCGAATGGCCCAAGCCCCGCCAGGATCACTGGCGCACCCTGCTGCGGGCTCGGGCTATCGAAAATCAGCTGTTCGTAGTGGCTGCCAACTGCTGCGGCATCCAGGGTAAACTTGACTTTTTCGGTATGAGCCTGCTGATCGCGCCGCGCGGTGAGGTGTTGGCCGAGGGGGGCGAAAGCGATGTCGAGCTGACCGCGTTGTTTGATTTCGAAGAGCTTGTCAACTATCGTTCCCAGATCTGCTGCTATAAGGACCGGCGGCCCGAGGTCTACGGTACTCTCCCCTGATTATGCAGTTCAGTAAACCACCGGCAGAGCCGGTGTGATTAAAAAAGATCATACCGTTCCATTGTATATTTTCAGGTGCTCGTAAGGTTCGGATCAAAAACCTGGGGTTTCGCCCCCAGACGGCGACTTACTCTCTTTGCTTGCCCAAAGCGAGTAAGCAGAGAAAGGGCACCCCGCTCCTTGCCCTTCGGGTACCCTTCGCTACGCAGACGTTTTGAGGGCGGGCAAAAACTCGCTTCGCTCAAACATTTGCCCTCCTCTTTCTCAAAACGTCCACGTAGCGAAGGCTGCGTCACAGGGGAGTGTTCGGGGCTAGCTGGTGTGCAGGTGGTCTGTGTCTACTTTTCCAGGCGCTGGGCTTCTTTGCGGAAACGTACGGGGATCTCGTCCAGCGAGTCGGCAAAGCGCAGCTCGCCCTGGTCGTCCGCGTAAAAATAACTCGGTTCGTTTGCGACGACCGGCGGCGCTGGCTTTTTCACTGCGGGCTGCGGCCGTGGTTTGGCTGGAGCCTGTTCTGCCTGTTCGATTACTGCCTCGACACTGGTGGGTTTTTGCCTGGGAACCAGGTGCAGCATGCGGGTGCGTAAATCGAGATAAAATTCCCGGACCACGTTCAGGGCCGGCTGGCGGGTTGGCACCCGCATGAAAAACTGATCGATGCCGACCAGAATCAGCAGGAATAGGAGGGTCCACAACAGGGGCCGGGCGAGACGTTTCATCAAGGTGCTTCCTTTAGTCTTTAGTGGTTGTGACCGTCGTGATCGTGCTGGTCGCCCACGGCAGAGCGGGGGCGATGATGCAGTTGCTGGATCGTGTCGCTGGTTTCACAGTTGGAACATTCGCCCTGCAGGGTGGTGTGGGTGATGTGGAAGTCGTGCTCGAGCATCTGCTCGAGCTGGCCGATGACTTCCCCCTGGCGCAGGCGATATTCGAGCTGCAGGTCAATGTGGGCCGACAGCGCCGAGATGTGCGAGCAGATCGACCAGATGTGCAGCTGGTGGACATCAACCACCCCCTCGACATCCTTCATTGTAGCGACCACCTGGTTGACGTCAATGTGCGCTGGTACCCCCTCGAGCAGAATATGTCCCGCTTCGCGCAGGATGCGTACCGATCCCCAGCCGATGATCAGGGCGATACCGGCTGAAATCAGCGCATCGACCACGTACCAGCTGGTGTAGAGCATGATCAGGCCGCCGATGATGACGCCGACCGAAGCGACGGCATCACCGAGTACGTGCAGAAAGGCACTACGCACGTTGAGGTCGTGATGGGCGTGGCCGTGCAGAAAACGCGCGGCCACCAGGTTCATGACCAGGCCGATGGCGGCGATGATAAACATTTCCTGGCTCTTGACCGCTTCGGGATGCTGGAAGCGGCCCCAGGCCTCCACCAGGATGCCGAAGGCGATCAGTATCAGGGTGCTGCCGTTAATCAGCGAGGCGAAAATCTCGGCCCGGTGCCAACCGTAGGTGCGGCGGTCGGTGGCCGGCCGGCCGGCCAGCCGGATCGCCGCCAGTGACAGGCCCAAGGCGAACAGGTCCATGAAGACGTGGGCGGCGTCGGACAGCAGGGCCAGGGAGTTGGTCCAGAAACCGCCGACCAGTTCAGCCACCAGGGTGACCGCGGTCAGGACGATGGCGAAGCTGATGCGGCGGGAAATGCTTTGGTCGAGATCGTTTGGTTCAGCCATGCAACATCCTTTCCGGGCAACGCCGTTTATTTTAGGCGGCCACCGACGGTAAAATCAAGGGTTAAAGATGCGCTGAAAAGTGCCAGTCGCCGGTTCCCATTTTGGCAACCCTGTGCTAAGGTGCCCCATCCCACATCAGGAGTTTTTGGATGTCCCAAACTGTTTATGACGTACTGATTATCGGTGGCGGCCCAGCCGGCCTGACCGCCGGTTTGTATACCTCGCGTGCCAAGTTGAAAACGCTGCTGGTCGAGCGGATGATCCTCGGCGGCCAGGTCATGACCACCACCAAGGTGGAAAACTATCCCGGCTTTCCCGGCGGCATCGACGGTCCCGAACTGATGGAGCGCTTTCAGGAGCATTGCCAGGAATTCGGCCTTGAGGTTACCACCGGCGAGGTGCAGGGACTGGTCGACCGTGGCGAGACTAAGGCGGTGACCGTCGACGGTGAAGAAGTGCTGGCCCGCTCGGTCATCATCACCACCGGCGCCGAACCGGCCAAGCTAGGGGTCCCAGGCGAGCAGCAGTTCGTCGGCCGCGGGGTTTCTTACTGCGCCACCTGCGACGGCGCCTTTTTTCGCAACGCCACTATTGCAATCGTCGGCGGCGGCGATACCGCGGCCGAAGAAGCTTTGTTTCTCACCCGCTTCGCCAGCAAGGTCTACCTGATCCATCGCCGCGATCAGCTGCGCGCCACCAAGATTCTGCAAGATCGGGTCTTTGCCAGCGACAAAATCGAGCCGCTGTGGAACAGCCAGGTCGAGCAGGTCGAAGGGGATAATACGGGACTGAAAAGCATCGTGCTCAAAGACCGCGTCACCGGCGCCACCCGCTCCCTCGAGCTGGAAGGGCTGTTCGTCGCCATCGGCGTCATCCCCAAGGCGCATTTTCTGGCCGAGGTGCTCGACCTTGACGCCGACGGGCACATCCTGACCGATGCCGAGTGCCGCACTTCGATCCCCGGCGTGTTCGCTGCCGGTGATGTGCGCAAGAAGATGCTCAAACAGATCGCCACCGCCGTTGGCGATGGTGCGGTGGCCGCCATCATGGCGGAGAAGTATCTGATGGATCACGAATGATGATGGCGTCGCAAAAAGTCCGTCCTACGGCGTTACGGTGTTTTTTCAGGACCTCGACCTACCTGATGTAGGCCTTCGCCCCCGAAAAACCACCAGGCCTTGTAGGGCGAAATTTTTGCTTAGCCATCTCAATGCTTTTTGCGAGATCATCACGAATAACTTTTAGCAGATTTTCTGTTTGTCTTTAAAGCCCCGGTGTGCAGGCGTTTAACGCTTGCCGCATCGGGGTTTTTTCTGTAAGATTTGTGGCGTTTAATTTAATGTCGGATTTATAACCCAAACAAAGGTATCAACGCAAAGACGCAGAGAAGACCTAAGATAAATCCAGTTTTGTATATATTTTTCCCCTGCGCCTTTGCGTCCTTGCGTTAAGACTAGCTTGATTTGTCTTGACCTTTGTTTTGGTTATGGAGCCGTTTAATGTAATGGAGGGACTATGCTGGCCAAGGTGCTGTCGGGGGCGTTGATCGGGATCGATGCCTATCCCGTGGAAGTAGAAGTTGATATAGCCCAGGGGTTGCC
>JAQYWA010000235.1 GCA_030145265.1 Desulfuromonas sp.
GCGACGCCATAGAGGTTGGCTATGGAACAGGTTCGAGAGCAGCGCAAAAACAGACGATTCCGGACTCGTGAACGTACCCTGGCCCGGATCAGCACCGTTCCCGACGCGTTGTTTCACATCGTCGATATCAGCAGCGGCGGTCTTGCGTTTCGTTATCTTGGTCAAAATGAGCTGGATGACCTGCCGGGCGAGCTCGACATCCTCTTCAGCGACAAGTTCACCCTGGGCAAACTCCCCGTTGAGGCGATTTCAGACTGTGCCATCAGTTACGGCTACATACCGATGCGGCGCCGAAGCCTGCATTTTACCGAACTGACCCCCTGGCAGAAGGCCGAGCTCAAGCATTTTCTCATGAAATGCACGTCCAGCGAGCTGCAGTAGTGCCATTGCCGGTCCCATCGTTCCATCCTCTTGGCCCGGGAGGCTGTCCGACAGCCTCCACGTTCTCATCGCCCCTATGCGGAAGTCTGTTTCACACCCATTCTCTGATGGCGTCGCAAAAAGTCCGCCCTTGGCGTTATGGTGCTTTTTTAGGACCTCGACCTACCTGATGTAGGCCTTCGCCCCCGAAAAATCACCAGGCCTTGTAGGTCGAAATTTTTACTTAGCCATCTCAAGCTTTTTTGCTAAAGCATCTTCTCTGCGCTCGAAAAAATTTTAAAGACCAGCTCAAAACCGTAGGACACAGATTGCACGGATTTAACCCAAGCTCAGATTTTGGGTTTCATCTGTGTTAGACAAAATATATGGTGTACAATGCACAAATAAATTTTATCGGGGGTCGAGAATGGTTACAGCTGAACAGATTCGCGCGAAAGAAGTCAAGGTTGCGCTTGTGGGCTTGGGCTATGTCGGGCGGCCACTGGCGGCAGCTTTTGGCCGCAAGGCAGACGTCATTGGGCTGGATATCAGCGCCAAAAAGATCGAGGAACGGTTGAGGGGCAGGGGCTGAAGTATTGGTGTTTGTAGTGGCTTCGGTATGAGGCTTTGTTGGTCTTTGAAGAAATCCAAAAAGTTGCTTAGTCTGGTATCCGGAACAGGGTTGAAAGATCAGTTTGCGGCGCAGGTTTCATGTTTTTTGTTGATCGATAGCTAAACATCTTTTCGTTAAGAGGTGAGTTTCTGTGAAATGTATTTTGGTAACTGGAGGTTGCGGTTTTATCGGTAGCAATTTTGTCAGACTGCTCTTGCGAGCACTGCCGGAGTCGCGCGTTGTTAATCTGGATAAGCTGACTTATGCAGGCAATCCGGCGAGTTTGAAAGATGTCGAGCGTGATCCCCGCTACAAATTTGTTCAGGGAGACATTTGCGATCAAGATCTGGTGGCTAAACTCTTCGCTGATGAGCAGATCAGCACGGTGGTTCATTTTGCTGCCGAGTCCCATGTTGACCGCAGCATCAGCGGCCCCGCCGAGTTTATCCGCACCAACATCACGGGCACCTTCACCTTGCTGGAGGCCGCCCGCGCATCCTGGCTGAACCACGAATCACCCGCCACCCATCACCCGTCACGGTTTCTGCACGTCTCTACCGACGAGGTCTACGGGTCACTGGGGGATACCGGCCTGTTCACCGAGACCACTCCCTACGACCCCCGCTCCCCCTACTCGGCATCCAAGGCGTCCTCTGACCACTTGGTCAGCGCCTATCACCACACCTACGGCCTGCCGACGTTGATGACCAACTGTTCCAACAACTACGGGCCCTACCATTTTCCCGAAAAACTCATCCCCCTGATCATCAACAACGCTTTGGGCGGCAAGGATCTGCCGGTCTACGGTGACGGCAAAAACGTGCGCGACTGGCTCTATGTGCTGGATCACTGCGCGGCCATTCTGACTGTGTTGCAAAAGGGGGAGGTGGGGCAGACCTACAACGTCGGCGGCAACAACGAGAAGCAGAACATTGAGATCGTCCAGACCGTCTGTGATATTCTGGATCAGAAGGTCGGTCTGCTGCCGTCGGGGCAGCCGCGGCGCAGCCTGATCAAGTTCGTCAAGGATCGCCCCGGGCACGACCGCCGTTACGCCATCGATGCGAGCAAGATCAAGAACGAGCTTGGCTGGGAGCCCTCGGTGACTTTCGAGGAGGGGATTCTCAAGACGATCGACTGGTATTTGGAGAACCCGGAGTGGGTAGCCTCGGTGGTGGACGGATCGTATCAGGCGTATTACCAGAAGATGTATGGTGGGCGATAAAGTGACGAACAGAAAGAAGTTAGCCCTTGTCGGAAGCAAGGGGATGCTGGCTTCGGCAGTGCGAGATTGTGCCGGGGCCGGTTGGGATATTTATGAGTTGGATCTTCCTGAGTTCGATATGACCGACTCCTCTCGGGTTGATGAGGTGCTGGAGCTTATCGGGCCGGAGGTCATTGTCAACTGTGCGGCCTACACCAATGTTGACGCTGCCGAAACCGATGAGTCGCTGGCGATGCGGGTCAATGGAGACGGCCCGGCGAATCTGGCGCACGCCGCCAAGCGGCTCGGTGCTACCCTCGTCCATATTTCAACCGATTACGTTTTTGACGGCCTGAAAACGGTGCCGTATCTCGAAGAGGATCCTGTCGCGCCGCAGTCCGTCTACGGTCGCACCAAGCTGGCCGGCGAGCGGGCAATTCTGGAGAGCGGACTTGAGAAGTTCTTTATTCTGCGCACCAGTTGGCTCTACGGTCCCGGCGGCAAGAATTTTGTCGAGGTCATCATCCGTCTTGCCACCGAGCGGGAAGAGCTGCGAATAATCGCCGACCAGATTGGCTCGCCGACATACACGGTCGATCTGGCCGAGGCGATCTTCAATCTGTTGACAACCGCGCCGCGTGCCGCATCGCCGCCTCATGGGATTTACCACTTTTCCAACGAGGGGCAGTGCAGCTGGTATGAGTTCGCTGAAGAGATCGTCAGCTTGGCGAAGGAGCAGGGGGCGCAGCTGAAGGTGCAAAAGATTCTGTCGATCAAGACCGAGGAGTACCCCCTGCCGGCACAGCGCCCGACCTATTCGGTCTTTTCGAAAGCCAAGTACAAGGCAGCAGCCGGGGCAACTATACCCGAGTGGCGGGAGTCGCTGCAACGGTACTTCTCTGCACGAGCTTAGGTTCCCGTGAGACCTTGCCCGTAAAATGAGATCCAATTGAGGAGAATTTGAACATGGCTGGTATCAAAAAAGGGATCGTCCTGGCCGGAGGGGCCGGCAGCAGGCTCTACCCGTTGACCCTGGTGGCGAGCAAGCAGCTGCAGCCGGTCTATGACAAACCGATGATCTACTACCCCCTCTCGACCCTGATGTTGGCCGGGATCCGGGATATCTTGATTATTTCGACCCCGCAAGACACGCCGCGTTTTGAAGCGTTGCTGGGGGACGGCAGTCGCTGGGGAATCAAGCTGAGCTATAAGGTGCAGCCCGAGCCGAAAGGGATCGCCCAGGCCTTTCTGGTGGGGGAAGAGTTCATTGGGAAAGAACATGTCGCTTTGATTCTCGGGGATAATATCTTTTACGGCAAAATGGGCCTGCCCAAGATTTTCAGCGAGTTCAGCGGTGGCGCCCGGGTTTTCGGTTATCAAGTAACTGACCCGCAGCGGTACGGGGTCGTGGAGTTCGACGCCAGCGGCAAGGCCATCGGCATTGAAGAAAAGCCTGTCAGCCCTAAGTCCAATTACGCGGTTCCAGGGCTTTATCTCTATGACAATAAGGTGGTTGGGATCGCCAGGGAAATGAAGTCGTCCGCCCGCGGGGAGCTGGAGATCACCGATGTCAACCTGGAGTACCTGCGGCGCGGTGAGTTGATGGTGGAGCAGCTTGAGCGCGGGATCGCCTGGCTCGACACCGGTACTCACATGAGTCTGCTCGAGGCGAGCCACTTCATCGGAACGCTGGAGGCTCGCCAGGGGCTGAAAATTGC
>JAQYWA010000236.1 GCA_030145265.1 Desulfuromonas sp.
CCGAGGCCGTTCAGCCGTTCGACCAGTACCGGCAAGTAGTGCTCGCTGCCGGTATAGCGGGTGATGTCGGAGGTGACGATAACCACCTGCTCACCCGGATGGACGATCTGCGCCAGGGCCGGCGAGCCAAGCGGCGCGTCGAGGGCCGCCTCGATGAGTTGGCGCACGTCGTCAGAAGGAACCACCTCCACCGGCCGCAGCACCCGAGCTTCAGGCAGCTGGCAGGTCAGCGTTCCAGTTCCGTACTTGAGTTTAATCCCGTGCAAAGTATCACCTCCGAAGTATACCTCGTCATATTAAGGCGTTTGCCTGCAAAACACAAGAAAACAGGGGGGCCAGCCAACCAAACGCCATCTGATTGCCTTTCATAAAAAACCTTAAGGTATAATCAAACTACAGTGTTTTTAAACAGAGGCAGGAGATACGTGGGCAATGGCAAAAAAGATACGCCAGAGAGACATCGTGACATTCGAATCACTCGATAAAAACAGGAAGCAAGAACTTATCGACCGCCTGTTTCTGTTGAACTGCCGGATTTTCGCTGGCGTGGAAAAAGCCAAATTCGCCCAGTACATTTCCCGAAAGGAGGCCCGCTGGAACAAGGTAAAAATCTACCGGAACCTAGCAGGAGAGGCCGTCGGTTACTGCGGGATTCACCTGATGGATATCCCCGAAACTGAAAACGACTACTCAGTGATCAGAGCCGAAACGGGGATTCTTCGCGAATATCGCGGCAGTGGTGAAACCCTCAGATTCTGCCTCTCTGAGGCCTTCAAATTAAAGCTTCGCCATCCCAGCCAACCGCTTTTCCTCTTCTGCACCCTGGTACACCCGTCGAGCTTTCACCTGCTTCAGCGCCATTTTTTCCGGATATTCCCCCGCCCCGATCAGGAAACACCTCCGCAAACCGCTACCATGATGCAATGGCTGGCCGATTATTTTGATGAAAAGCGGATCGAGGGCGCAAGCCCCATGGTTCGCGATACCGGCTGGATAACCCGGGACAGCGAAGAAGAACAAGCGTTCTGGGCCGACTGTACCCAACCGGATGTCCGGTTTTTCCTGGAGCAAAATCCCGCCTATGGCAAGGGGCGGGGCCTGGTGACCCTGGTCCCCCTGACCCTACCCAACCTGCTGGTTGCTGCTGTCATTTACGTCAGGAAACGACTTCAAAAGTCGTGACACCTGACGGCCCCCTGTCCAGTTCGAAAAGCAAGAAGGCCGACGGCCCTGGCAAGGGGCGGAAAAAATACGCCCCTGCGGTCTACTTTGTGCCGAATAAAGTCATCCTGAACCAGCAATCCGGGGCATGGTCAGTTCCAGTTTACCGGATTCGGCGCCATGGAAAAGATGAGCCGGCACAACATTCCCACTCATCCTTCCACTCGCACCAGCACGTCCTGCCCCATTACAAAGTGCAGGAGCTGCTGGTGCAGGCCAACGCTCCGGCATCTCCTGCTCGACCCACCTGCTTGTCAACCGCCCAGCCGCTTCTCCACCTCGGCGACCCGCCGGATCACCCCGATCACGCTGTCGGGGTTGAGGGAGATCGAGTCGATCCCGGCCTCAACCAGGAAGGCGGCGAACTCGGGATGGTCGCTGGGGGCCTGGCCGCAGATGCCGATCTTGGTATTGGTGCGGTTGGCCGCCGCGATCGCCTGGCGGATCAGGGCCATCACCGCCGGGTCGCGCTCGTCGAACAGCTCCTTGAGAATCGCCGAGTCGCGGTCGACCCCGAGGGTCAGCTGGGTCAGGTCGTTGGAGCCGATGGAAAAACCGTCAAAGCGCTCGGCGAACTGCTCGGCCAATATCACGTTGGACGGAATCTCCACCATCACGTAGACCTCGAGCCCCTGCCTGCCCCGCTCCAGCCCCTCTTCAGCCATCACCGCCAGCACCTTGTCGGCCTCCTGCAGAGAGCGGCAGAAGGGGATCATGACGATCACGTTGGTCAGGCCGATGGTCTCGCGCACCCGGCGAATGGCGGCGCACTCAAGGGCGAAGCCTTCCCGGTATTGTTCGCTGTAGTAACGAGAGGCGCCGCGAAAACCGAGCATCGGATTCTCTTCGGCGAATTCGAACTGACGACCGCCGATCAGCTCGGCGTACTCGTTGGTCTTGAAGTCACTCATGCGCACGATAACCGGCTCGGGATACTGGCTGGCGGCAATGGTGGCGATTCCCTGGGCCAACTGATCGACAAAATACTCGCACTTGTCGTCGTAGTGGCGGGTCAGTTCGCGGATGCGCTGCTTGGCCTCCTTGTCCTCCAGTTTGTCGTAATGAACCAGTGCCATCGGGTGGGCCTTGATGATGCCGTTGATGATGAACTCCATGCGGGCCAGACCGATCCCCCGACAGGGGAGCCGCCACCAGCGGAAGGCCGCCGCCGGACTGGCGATGTTCATCATGATGCGGGTACGGATCTCGGGGAGCTGATCGAGGCTGAGCTCTTCGGCGCGGAACTTGAGCAGGCCCTGGTAAATCTTTCCCACCTCCCCCTCGGCGCAGGAGAGGGTCACCTCTTGACCGTCCTTGAGCTCGCTGGTGCCGTGACCGGTGCCGACCACCGCGGCGATGCCGAGTTCGCGGCTGACGATGGCGGCGTGTGAGGTGCGGCCGCCGTGGTCGGTGATGATGCCGGCGGCTTTTTTCATGATCGGTACCCAGTCGGGGTCGGTCATGCCGGTGACTAGGATATTCCCCTCGACAAAGCGTTCGATCTCGCTGGCGCTCTTGATCACCTGCACCGGGCCGGCGGCGATCGCCTCGCCGATCGACAGCCCGGTCAGCAGCACCGGCCCCTGCTCCTGCAGGGAATAGCTCTTGAGCACCCCGGCCTCGCGGCGCGACTGCACCGTCTCGGGGCGTGCCTGGACGATGTACAGCTCGCCGGTGTTGCCGTCCTTGGCCCATTCCATGTCCATCGGCTTATCGTAGTGGCGCTCGATGGCCGTCGCCCAGCGGGCCAGCTGCAGCACCTCGTCATCGCTCAAAACAAAGGCGCGGCGCTCGCCGGCCGGGGTGTCGGTATTGCGGGTGGCATGGCTGCCGCCGCGGCCGTAGACCATCTTCTTTTCCTTCTCCCCCAGCCGTTTCTGCACAATCGGCCGCAGCCCGGGCCAGGTGAGGAGCGGCTTGAACACCGTATAACTGTCGGGGTTGACCGTGCCCTGCACCACGTTCTCACCCAGACCCCAGGCGGCATCGATGACCACCACGTCGGGGAAACCGGTTTCGGTATCGATGGAGAACATCACCCCGGCCCCGGCCAGATCCGAGCGGACCATCTTCTGCACCCCGATCGACAGCGCCACCTGCAGATGGTCGAAACCGTGGTGCTCGCGGTAGCTGATGGCGCGGTCGGTGAAGAGCGAGGCGTAACACTTGCGGCAGGCCTCGAGCAGCTCCTCTTCGCCGGTAATGTTGAGGAAGGTCTCCTGCTGGCCGGCGAAGCTGGCTTCCGGCAGATCCTCGGCGGTGGCACTGCTGCGCACCGCCACGTCGACCTCGTCCCGGCCGCAGCGCCGCCCCAGCTCGCGGTAGGCGGCGACAATATCGCTGGCGATATCGGCGGGCCAGCGCCCCCGGCGGATCAGCCGGCGGATAGCTTCGCCAACCTGCGCTAGGCTAGCGCTCCCTTGCTGAAAGGCCTTGATTTGCGCCCGGATCTTTTCGTCCAGAATGTTGGCGGACAAAAACCGCCAGTAGGCTTCGGCGGTGGTGGCAAAGCCGTCGGGGACGCGGATCCCCTCGGCCTTGAGGGTGCCGACCATCTCCCCCAGCGAGGCGTTCTTGCCGCCAACCAGGGGGACATCGCGGTTGCTGAGCTGTTCGAGCCAACGGATGGAGCCTGAATTATCAACCATGACCTTCACCTCCCGC